>QNZW01000078.1 GCA_003978375.1 Sulfurovum sp. | reverse complement strand
ATGATATCTTCCTTAACTTTGGGTATAAAATTGTTATCACTCTAAATTAGAGTGAAAATAGTTCGCGAATAATAGCTAAAATAACATTAAATTAGCATTAAGAAAGCAGAGTCATACTTAGAGTATAGCCTCTTTTCTTTTAGGCAATTCTCTTTTGTAGTCAAAGTGAAGTGTGGGATATGCTGTAATTTTGGTAAAGCTCATCAAGCTATAGAACAGTCAATCTATTTTTTTTAAAGTATACCCCAGTACTCTTAGCTTTTGCAAAACCCCTTTCTTCCCTGAAAGATGCCCAGCACCTATGGCAAAAAAATAACGATATTTTTTTACATTTTGCAACAGTATATCTATACGTCTTGCAAAACGTGTATTGCGTTCTATCAATAAGCCCTGTGTCAAGACTTTATCAAGCTTTTTTTGTTTTAGCGTATGCGAAGAAAAACGTTTTTGAATGGTTAAAAATCCATTAGGATTGCCTTTGTTATACCACTGTGTTAAAGCATTTTCATAGGCTTTGTTGTCTAGTTTATTGATTACAGAAAGTAAAAGCTGTTCTTGTTGTGTATTTGAGAGTCTATCAAAATAGACAAGTTGTTCTTTGGGGCTTTCTAAGCCACCTGTTTTAATATGTTTTTTTTTGGCATACGCCCTAAGCATCTCATCCATAAAAAGTCTATTTTTGTGTACTTTTTTTTCATTTTCATTGTTCATCATCATTGCAATTGCCCATGTTTTATACTGTGCTAAAGCGTTAAAGGTAAGTCTAGAAGTATGTTGCTTAAGAAAAAGCAAAAGTTTTTTGCGTGTTTTATAGTGCAGTCTATTTTTTAAAGGCACAGGTTTTTTAAGTCTAGACATAGAGAAAATTTTTTTTGCATTTTTTTTATTTAATTTAATTTCTGTATAGACTCTTTGTGTGTGTTTTAGTGTGGCATATACACTACTGTTCAATTGATTTATTTTCCTATCTTTGGTATGAAAAGTACCAAAAATATAGGAGGTTCTGTGCATATTTTTGCCACTTATCTCCCATAACATAGGCGTATGTGCATTGCTTTTAGCACAAGCACAAAACAAAAGAAGCATAAAAGCATAAAATATTTTCTTCATATGTGCATATCTTAACGAAGTTTCGGTTAAAATTTAGGAATATAACTTTTTAAGGAATCACTTTGGAACTTTTCGGAACAGATGGCGTACGAGGAAAAGCAGGTAAAAAAGTCTCTGCAGTCAATGCGATGCGTTTAGCTATGGCAACAGGGATTTATTTTAGACAACTTTCTAAAACCAATAAAATTTTAGTAGGTAAAGATACCAGACGCAGTGGTTATATGATAGAAAATGCTATGGTCTCTGGCTTGACCGCTGTAGGATTTGATGTGATTCAAATAGGGCCAATGCCCACACCAGCCATTGCATTTTTAACAGAAAATATGCGTTGTGATGCAGGGATTATGATTTCTGCATCACATAATCCCTATTATGATAATGGTATTAAATTTTTTGACCATCAGGGAAATAAGTTAAACCGAGATAAAGAAGAGAAGATTGAAGCAATTTTTAAAGACGATAAAGCCTTGGATTCTTCACAAGCCATCGAAAAAAAAATAGGAAAATCTAAGCGTATAGATGATGTTATTGGGCGTTATATTGTGCATATTAAAAACTCTTTTCCAAACGAACTTAGCTTAGCAGGGAAAAGGGTGGTTATTGATTGTGCCAATGGTGCAGGATATATTGTAGGGCCTACTATTCTTCAAGAACTTGGTGCAGATGTTGTTGTAATAGGGGATGAACCTAATGGATTTAATATCAATGAAGGATGTGGTGCAATGCATCCTGAAAACATAGCAAAAAAAGTCTTAGATGTACGTGCAGATATTGGTATTGCCCTCGATGGCGATGCAGATAGGGTTGTCATGGTAGACGAAACCGGTGAGGTTATTGATGGAGACAAACTCATGGGAGTCCTTGCCGTGCATTTAAAAAACCAAGACCTGCTTAGAGGTAATGGTATGGTAGCTACCGTGATGAGCAACCAAGGGTTAGATGAGTATCTCTCTTCTGAAAACTTGACACTACTTCGTGCTGCAGTGGGCGATAAAAATGTTGTTGAGATGATGCAAAAGAATGGAATGAACTTTGGTGGAGAGCAAAGTGGGCATATTATTTTCTCTGATTATGCTAAAACAGGAGATGGTCTCTCTTCTGCACTACAAGCCTTAGCTTATTTAATCAAAACAGGGAAAAAAGCTTCACAAGCCTTTAACCCTTATGAGTCTTATCCTCAACTTTTAGTCAACCTGACTATCAAAGAGAAAAAGTCCCTTGATTCTATTGAGGCATTAGATGTATTACAAAACAAAATCAAAAAATTGGGCATGAGATACCTCTTTCGTTACTCTGGTACAGAAAATAAAATACGTCTTTTACTCGAAGGAAAAGATGAGCAAAAGCTACATACAATCATGCAAGAATGTGAAACATTTTTCAAGAAAGCATTGGCATAATGCGAGGAATTATTGTTTTTCTTTCTCTTCTTGTGAGTACTTTTTTAATAGACCAAGCCATCAAGACATGGGCAGTCGATACTGCATACCAACTGCACCAAGTAACCTCCACTTCTGTCTCATCACCTAGTGAAGATGTACTCAATGGTACTTTACTAAAAAAAGGGAAATGTATTAACTTAGAGCTTTATTTCAATAAAGGTGTAGCTTTTAGTATGTTTGCTTTTTTGGGTACTTGGATGAAATGGATACAAGGCGGTCTTGTGTTGATACTTATATTTATTATTTTTAAAGAAAAATATTATCTTCACTATGCTATACCTGCTGGCTTGCTTGTTGGTGGTGCATTAGGAAATGTATATGATAGATTTATACATCAAGGCGTTGTAGATTATATTGCATGGCATTGTGGCTTTAAGTATGCTGTTTTTAACTATGCTGATATAGCCATAGATGTCGCTTTCGTCCTTATACTAGTGATGGTCTATTTCTCCCCAAAGAAGTCTAAAATTAAATGAAAATATTTTTTTGGTTTCTTATTTTTTTAGGAGCATTATCTGCCCAAATCACTACTGTACAGATTACCCCTAAACTTACCAATCATCAATTTATGCAAATCAAAATATTAGATCAAAAGCAACTCGCTTTTGATTACATACAAGGGGTTAAATTTGCCGAACTTTCTGATGTAGGTTATGATCCCAAAAAACATATTTTATATTTTGTAGGTGACGAAGGAACACTCTTTTCTTTCCGTGCATTATTTCATAACACTATCACGCAACTCAAGCCTCTAAGTGCCAATACATTAAAAAATAAAAAAGGCAAACGCTTTAAAAAATGGAAACGAGATTCTGAAGGACTTACACTTGATGGAAAAGGAAAATTACTTATCTCTTTTGAAGGCAAAGCAAAGATAGGATGGTTTCATAAAAACAGTGTCAAAAGAGGCAATCTTATACGTAAGTACAAATTACCTCGTGTACTTAGAAATCCTTCTGGATACAGAAGCAAAAACAAGTCTCTTGAATCACTTGCATGGCATAAACGCTATGGCATACTAACCGCTACAGAATGGCCTTTAAAAAAAGATGATAAAAAATACCAAACTATCTATGCACTCAATGGTAAAAAATGGCATTTCAAAGCCGAACCTGAAGGCAGATCTGGCCTTGTTGCAATGGAAGTGATGGATGATGGTAATATACTTGTTTTAGAACGCTCTTACACAGGTTTGCTACACCCTTTGGTCATCACACTTAAAAAAGTATACATTCAAAACTGCAAAAATCATCTGTGTCCTACCCAAGTATTAGCAAAAATGAGCACCCATGAGGGTTGGAGCGTAGATAACTTTGAAGGTTTGGCACGTGTAGGAAAAAACCGTTATGTTATGGTGAGTGACAATGGAGATAACTTTTTTGAAAAAACCTTGTTAATCTACTTTGAAGTGTTATAATACATTATGAAAAAAATAATTTATTTTTTACTTGCTCTACTTTTATCTCTTATGCTTTATTTTGGAACAAAGGCCTATTATTATGCCATTGCCTATGAGCAATATACCACAGAGTTAATCAGTCATAAAGGTGCAACAGAACAAGCCAAAAGACAACTCTCCAAATTTGCCAAAAGCATCTTAGGTGATCTATATAATGATGAAACAAAAACCAGTTTAGATGCAATAAAGACACAACAGACTCATGCCATGAAAGAGGCAAAAGTATTTACTTCTTATTTTATGATAGCCCTAGTGTTATTGTTACTTCTTTCTTATTTTTTTATGTCATTGCGTAAATTTACTATTGTAGGTGCCATTGCTGCAATGATTGCATTGTTTTTTGGACTTATCACGCCTATTTTGATGGTTACCATTCATAAAGAAGTAGACTATTTAGGAGATATTGTACTCTCCTTTGAATCTAAAGGCATAGCAGGATCTATTACCAAACTTTGGAAAGGTGGTGATATTGTAGTTGCCTTAGTTATTTTTCTTTTTTCTGTACTTACGCCTATACTTAAAATACTCTCACTACTCTTTGTCTCTTTTTTCATAAAAAATAAATTTGCCCATAATATCGTTAATTTTTTTAAACTTATTGGAAAATGGTCTATGATAGATGTCTTTGTTGTTGCTATATTTTTAGTCTATCTTACTGCGAATAAAGGTGATGTAAGCCGTGCAGAAGTAGAAGTCGGACTTTACTTCTTTCTAGCTTATGTCCTTGTCTCCATGATAGTAAGTCTTAGTGCTGATAAAATGTTGCACCAAAAAAAGACTAACAAACAAAAATAGCTTTTCCATCCTCTCTTATACAATGTAGGCTTACGCGTATTGTCTTATTCTTGCATTTCACTCTCATCTACGGTAAGTCCGTCACCCCAGCCAAGAGCTTCTTTTATTTTAGCTTCTATTTCTGCCATCATTTCAGGATTTTCTTTAATAGTAATTTTAGCATTCTCTTTCCCTTGACCTAATTTTTCTGTACCATAGCTAAACCATGCACCTGATTTATCAATAATATCCATTTTAACACCATAGTCAATAAGTTCTCCCACAAAAGAGATACCCTCACCAAACATGATATCAAACTCTGCTTGTCTAAAAGGAGGTGCTACTTTATTTTTAACCACTTTTGCTTTTACGCGGTTACCAATACTAGATTCACCTTGTTTGAGTGTTGCTATACGTCTTACATCTATACGTATAGAACAATAAAATTTCAAAGCATTTCCTCCTGTGGTTGTCTCAGGTGAACCATATCCCATCGTTCCTATCTTCATACGAATCTGATTAATGAAAATAACTGTTGTATTGGTCTTGTGGAGTATAGCTGTAAGTTTACGAAGTGCTTGTGACATAAGTCTTGCTTGAAGTCCTACATGTGTATCACCCATATCCCCCTCTATTTCTGTTTTTGGCGTCAATGCAGCAACGGAGTCCACAATAATTAAATCCACTGCTCCTGAACGTGCCAAGGTCTCTAAAACATCTAATGCTTGTTCACCAAAATCTGGTTGAGATACAAAAAGATTGTCAGTATCTACGCCCAAATTTTTAGCATATGCAACATCTAACGCATGTTCTGCATCAATAAATGCACAAATCATACCTTTTTTTTGGCCAGAAGCAATCGTCTGAAGTGCTAACGTTGTCTTCCCTGAAGATTCCGGCCCATATATTTCAATAACACGCCCTTGTGGAATCCCCCCAATACCTAATGCCATATCTAGCCCAAGTGAGCCAGTAGATATAGATTCGATTGGTTCAAACTCTTTATCACCCAATCTCATGAGTGTACCCTTACCAAACGTTTTATCTATTTGCTTGATAGCCATGTCCAGTGCTTTTTGTTTATTTGCATCCATTGCCATTGTCATTTCCTTAGCCTTTTTATTGAAATCATTTTATCTAAATAATCAGAGTTTATTTAGTCATATTAGCAGTTTAGTATATTTTTGGAAGAAATTGCAAAAATATGTCAAATTGACATATTTTTATTTCTATTTAGAGAAAATAGATTTTTTTACACCTTTAAAAATGATATTTGAAGATGTAAAATATTAAATTTGTAGATTATATGGTGGCAATATCTACGCGTCTGTTGAGTGCTCGTCCCTCTTCTGTGTCATTTGTTTCAATAGGTTGCGTATCTGACATACCTTTTGCAGTAATTCTTTCTGGAGCAATACCCCTTTGAATCAGTGCATTTTTTACACTCAACGCTCTTTTTTCTGATAAAATTTTGTTTATTTTATCATTTCCTTTATTGTCTGTATGACCTCGTAA
>QNZW01000053.1 GCA_003978375.1 Sulfurovum sp. | reverse complement strand
TTTGTTTATACTGCTTATGTATAGTCAAAATATAAAGCATTGGTACACTATGTACTTTGATTCTGTAAGTTACCCAGCTATACACACCCAAACATTTGTAGCACATAGTACAGTCACAAGTATGTTTTTATGGGTTACGGGTTCGGTGGTATTGAGCTATGGATTTTTTTTGATATTGATGTTTATGCAGAGGGGATAACCTTCCTCATTATTTTCATATTTTATTTTGACATACAACAATTACAAATATAAAGAGGAGAAAAAAGAATGATAAATAAAAAACAAATACTACTAAGCTTCATAGCCATACCACTACTACTAAACGCAGAAGTGACACTAGATACCATAGAAGTAAATGCTGAAGAGCTAAATGTCACTAGTGAGGATAGTAATCATGTCAGTAGTGCCAATGTGTTGGGTGAGGTGTTTGAAAAAGAGGGGTTTATGAAAGCTGCTCCTATGCAAAAACAGATGAACACGAAAAGAGCCCTAGAGGTGGCAGGAACCAATGGTGACCCAATCAAAGCAATCAAAACATTTGCAGGGGTAGTAAGTACAAACAATGATGATAGTTCTGAAATATATATTCATGGTTCAAAGCCTCGTGAGACACAGTTTAGTATCAACCATTTACCTTTGGGTTATTTGTTTCATATGGGTGGATTGCATTCAGTGATAGCCCCTGAGATGACAGGGCAGATAGATGCTTATTTGGGTGGGTTTGATGTAACATATGGTGCGATGGGAGCTGTAGTAGACATAACACCTAAATACCCCACAGGTTCGGGCAAAGGTCGCGTACATATGGGAATGTATGATGCAGATTTTGCCTATGATGCCAAACTTGGAGAAGAGACAAATCTTTTTATAGGGGGGCGTCGTTCTTATTTTGATCTTATAGCTGACAAAATCATAGATGAGCTTGACTCAGATAGCGAAGACCCACGTAAAAAAACAACATTTACTCTTTTTCCTCAGTTTTATGATGCACAGCTCATTTTGACACACAATGTTGGGGCAAATGCTTTTTCATTGGAGATGATTGCAGCAAAAGATGAGATGAAACTCAATGACACATTCAACATAGACAAAGATCCCATAGCAGTAGGTAAAATAAATTCTAAAATAGCATCAAACACCATAGGTGCCAGATGGGTGTATGCAGGGGATAGTGTGACGAGTAATACACTCTTGTATCGTCTAAATACAAAAGCAAATTTGAGGCTTTTTGATGCAGACTATTATGTAGACAATCGTACTACAAAATATGGATTATATTCAGAGACAGTTTGGCAGTTAGAGCGGCATACAGTGAGTGCAGGTTTAGATATATACACTACCAAATCTCCTGCAAAAGTAAAAATCGTAACACCCAGAACAAACGATTTTGATGCACCTGTCACAGGTCGTGCTGTGCGTACATTAGATAAAACCTTCAAAGCAAAAAATTATACACTCTTTGCACAAGATATTTGGGACATTACGCCTACGGATCATTTTCGTTATGGACTAAGGGCATGGAAGACAGATTTTCAAGAATTTGGTACAGGGGTAGACCCTAGGGCGGCATATGTACATGATGTTTCAGATGATTTAACACTCTCTTTGGCAGTAGGAAAATATTCGCAATTTCCACAAACCTTTAGTGTGATAGATGCATTTGGTAATCCTAAAATAGACACACAAGAATCAGCAGAGCATTATGCCTTTAGTCTGCAAAAAACATTTGCAGATCGTTCTTCTTTGGTTGTAGAACCTTATTATAAAAAGTTTAAAAATCTTGCAATTAATGATGACTTAACCAACTATGAAGCTGTAGGTAAAGGTGAGGCATATGGTGTAGATATAACTTATAGAAAACAGATAGATGATTTTGATATCATTGCAGCCTATACCTATGTCAATGCCAAACGTCAACTCAGTACCAATAGTACCAAACAGTACCGATTTGAAGGAGATATCCCTCATACTTTACAGATAAGTACCAACTACCACTTTGGGAATAATTGGAGAGTTTCTGCCTATGCCAAATACAGTTCAGGAGCACCCTATACACCTATAGTTGGTACGAAACCTTATAGCTATAATGGAAAGGATTATGTAAAACCTATCTATGGTACACCCTATAGTAAACGCTTAGATGCCAACTATGATTTAGATTTGCAAATAGGAAAAACCTACACATATGTAGGAGATAAAAGTTTGGAAGTCTCCCTCGAACTCATGAATGTGAATGCACTCTTTAAAAAGAATGTATCAGGTATCAAATATAATGATAAATACGAAGAAGATGGTACATATGAGCAGTTAGGGTTCCTACCTGCCTTGCATCTTAACTATAGGTTTTAAGCCTATAGTTTAGCAACGGTTGTCGTGATATTTGTAGTGTGTTTTAGTTCACTTTTCATCTTTGTCCAACTCTTGAAGTAACCTGTCAAAATCACTTTTATATGATTTATCTTGAATTACTTTATATTTTTCAAATTCACTTATGGCAAATTCTTTTGCAATTACGGCTGTAACTTTTCCTGCATTTTGTAAAATATCTCGTTCATTAAATTGTAAAAAAGCATTTAATTTTTGACTCCAATCCTTCATAGTCATTGGGATATTTCGTTCTGCTTGGTCTTCTGCATAATCAAGATACATAGTTACAATTCTATTGAGTGATTTTATCTCATCTTGTGAGAGATAATTTTTAGCTACAACAACATCAGATTTTAATATCTTTCCATTTGGTGCTTTTTTCCAGTTTGTAAGTCCCATAAACTCTTTTTGATGGTCTGCTCTTTCGACTAATAGTTCAGAAGCTGTATGCCCATGAATAGCCCAATGCAGTTTGTTTTGAACTGTTGCAAAAAATTCTTGTGTAGTTGGGGCTTTAAAATCATAATCTAAAGCAGTTGCATAAATATCTGTAATTTGCTGGTAAAAGTTTCTTTCACTTTCTCGTATATCTCTTATTTCAAGAATTAAATCTTTATAATATTGAGGATTCAGATAACTACCATTTTTCAATCTTTCATTATCTAGTACATATCCACGAGTAGCAAAAGTTTTTAAAACTTGTGTTGCCCATCTTCTAAACTCTGTCGCTTTATTGGAATTAATTCTATATCCTAGTGATATAACTACTTCCAAGTTATAGTGTTTTGTGTTATAGTTTTTACCATCACTAGCAGTTATTCGGAATTTCCGAATAACTGAATTTTCTTCTAGTTCGTGGGTTGCAAATATATTTTGCAAATGTTCATTTATATTTGGAACCTTGACATCAAAAAGTTTGGCTATAAGCTTTTGAGTTAGCCATACAGTTTCATCTTCTACTTTAACTTCTATGGTATCTTGTCTGTTAGCAGTAGTAAAGATTAAAAACTCTGCTGTTGAATTTCGTATTTGTAGTTTTTTATCCATTTTAAACCTTGTCTATCTCTTGGTAGTATATCAAAAATATCTAAGTATTTTTCCTTCTTTCACCGTCTTTAGAGCAGTGGTGGGTAGAACCTAATATGTTCAGAAGCTTTCAAAGAGGAAATGGAGATTTTTTGGTAGACAAAGAGTATGTTTTTTGAGTTGAAGGCGACAGAGTGTATATCAGCTTTGAATATATGAATCAGTAAGTTATAAGTCTGTATCCCACCCCAGAGACATTTTCTATAAAATCCCCACCCAGCTTTTTTCTTAGCCCACGCACCAAGGAGCGTAGGGCATCCATGCTCATGCCTTCGTAAGCCCATATGAGGCTTTCTATCTCTTCGTAGGTGATGGCTCTTTGGGAGTTTTTTACCAAATAATCAAAAAAAAGAACTTCGTTGTGGGTGAGTTTGATGAGTTGTTGGTCTATGAAAAGGGTTTGGTTGCGTGTGTTGTACTGTGTATGTGTATCTAGGTGTATCAAGTTTGCATCATCATTTGCTAACGTTTCATAAGCCTTACTGAGTGCTTTTTGGAGTTTGTCAGAGGTGATGGGTTTGATGAGGTATTTTACGAGTTGTAGCTCTACAGCTTTTAGCAGATACTGTGTGTCACTATGTGCAGTAGTGATGATGATAGGTGTGGTTTTGTCCTCTTCGCGTACTTTTGCTACAAAGTCCAAACCATTGAGTTTTGGCATTTTGATATCAGTGATGATGAGGTCAGGTTTGTGTTTGTTATAGAGCGAAAGTCCTATCATGCCGTCTTCTGCTTCATAGACGTTTTGGCAGTATCTGCCTAGGTACTCAACTGCATTTTGACGTATGTGAGGTTCGTCTTCTATGTAGAGTATGCTAAGGTACTTAAGGGCTGTTAGATTCATCTGTTATTGTAGCTAAAAAGAGATACAAAAGATGGTTTTGTCATCTGAAGTATCTACCTTTAGTTCTCCTTTCATATTTTTTTCTACAATCATCTTAGACATGTATAGACCTATACCTGAGTTTCCCTCTTTGGTACTATAGTATGGTTCAAATATATGTGGCAACACATTGGGCATAATGCCACCTGCATTATCCTCAACACTTACTGTATGGCTATCTATGCGTATGCGTATTTTGGGTGCTTTAGTTGCTCTTTCTACGAGTACATCTTTGGCATTGGAGAGTAGATTGAGCAAGACTTGCTTGTATTCGTTTTTGTAGTTATAGACTTGTGTATCATCGATGGTTACAAGTTCTGTCTTTATATCTGAGAGTTTGAGTGTGTTTGATATGATGTCCAAAGTCTCTCTCGTCGCAGCAGCCAAAGAGAAGTTTTCTTTCTCTTTGTTGGGTGCATAGAAGTCTTTGAAATCATCGATGGTTTGAGACATGAAGTTCAACTGTGTATTGGCTTCATCTATCTTCTTCTCGAGGGTAGCATCGGTGAGTTCTCCATGTTTTTGTGCTTCGCCTATATTCATAAGTGTGTAGCCCAAATGAGTCAGTGGTTGTCTCCACTGGTGGGCGATGTTGCCTATCATCTCTCCCATGGAAGCGAGTTTGCTTTGGTGAACGAGGAGTTCTTTTTGTTCCTCTTTTTCTTTGTGTACGAGGCGAATTTTGTAAGAGAGTGCGAGTGAGAAGAGTATGGCTTCTGTGGCTGCACCGATGTAGAGTGGGTCTATAAGTAATACTTCATAATCTATTTGAAATACACTCAGAAATACTGATAGGGTTAATGCTGTCCATCCTGCTAGGTAAAAGCGTGCAGGCTTGTAGCCTTGGCGCATGCGTTTGTACCCTGCATAAAGAAATGGAAGCATTAAAAATGGTAAGAGATAGTACTCTACCAATAATGAGCGATAAAAGAGACTAATGAACATATCAGACAAGAGAATCACAATACTCCATCTAAGTATTGTGTCTATCTTGGGCAGATATTTTTTTGTTTCTAAAAAAGAGATAGTAAAAAGAGTGGCAAAAAGTGATGCCAATAAAGAGACAATAGAGTCATAAGAGAGGTTTCTACAGAAAAATGATGTCTCATTCCAGAAATTGGCTCCAGAATAATCATACAACAGTAGGGCCATAAACAGCTGTAAAAGTGCATAGTAAAGAAAAGCTTTGTCTCTGTTGTAGTAGTACATCGCAGCATTGTAGATGCCTGCCATGATGATGAGACCGAGTATAAGCCCCAAGATGAGTTGTACATGAGAACTTTTTGATAGATAGCTATAAAATGTAGCAGGGGTAGAAACATAGACGAATCTAAAAGGTATACGGTAGTGTTTAGGTACAAGTTTGAAGTAATAAATCTGAGGGTCAACCCCTTGCTTGTAGGTAAACTTCATATCTTGTACGCCATCTAAAACAAATTTTTCTAGCTGTTGAGAGGGCAAAATGGTATTGTCTGTAAAATCTGCATCAGCATAGCTATAGACAAAACGACCCGAGGGAAAAGCAGTACCCAAATCAACTTTGAGCCAATAGGTCACATTGTCATCTTGAAATGTCTCTGTTTTTGGTACAGGTTTAAACGCCTTAGAATGATTTTTAATGTTGTCGATGGTAATGGTTTCATCATTACTCTTAAGCAGAGAAAAGCTAACATTGATGTCTTTAAATATAGTCTTACTCCTGTTAGACTCATAAACCAATGTCACTCCTCTATCTTCATAAATGGAAACCACAGCATAGTCTTCTACCTCCTGTGCACTCAAGAGTGATAAAAAGATGCAGATGATGGTGATAGTGAGTAAAATAAGTTTCATAATAAAACTATAGCAAAATTAAATGAGGAGAAAATGAGGAAAATTTTTTGAACTGTCATCATGCTTCTATCGGAGATTAATAGTTATTTCATAGGTATTTTTTAATTTGACAAAATACACCAAATGGAGTATAATAATTTAAAATTAGATTCAAAAGGAATAATATTATGAAGATTCAAACAAGTGTACGCGTAGAAGATGT
>QNZW01000110.1 GCA_003978375.1 Sulfurovum sp. | reverse complement strand
AAAAACAGCAATAAGTATAGCTCTTTTTCCTGTTTTGTAGTGAAAATTCACAGCTTCTTGGTATTCATTCAGGCTAAGTTTGTAATTGATATTCATAGTATACTCACATAATAAAAATTTATATAAAATTATACACATTTTATATTATAAAATGATAGATACTTCTTTTACATATTTTTTATTAAATCAGATAAAATCACTCCTATTCTTGACAATTATCAATTTATTTTTTTAATTTCTTTGTTATATTGCCGTATTTTAAAAATCAAATAAAATAAAAGGAATATGATATGAATGAAACAACAAAAGCTATTGTAAAATCCACAGCACCACTTTTAAAAGACAAAGGTGAACAGATTACTACAGTAATGTATGAAAATTTATTTTCTAAATACCCACAAGCAAAAGAGCTTTTTAAAGATGCAACACCCGATCAATATGTTAAATTAGCCAATATGGTATATGCCTATGCTGCAAATATTAATCAACTAGAAAATTTACAAAAAAGTATTGAAAAAGTTGCTCAAATTCATGTGAATGTAAAAATTCTTCCAGAACATTATCCTTGGGTTGGAGAATCTTTGTTGATTGCCATTAAAGAGGTATTGGGTGAAGAAGCGACAGACGAAGTAATGGACGCATGGGCAGAAGCTTATGGCTTTTTATCTCAAGTGTTTATTGACAAAGAACAAGCAATTTATACAGAGCAGAATGAATAAATATAATGATGCTATTGCATCATAGATTAAGAAAATATAAAAAGTTCATGGTATAGTCTATTATGCAAAATAAATCTATAAATACTATACTAAAAGAAGTACGTATGTTTGCTTCTTTAAAAGAGAATGAGCTCAAAGCATTAGAAAAAATTTCACATATATGTACTTACAAAGAGGGTGAGACACTGTTTGTTGAAGGAGATGTGAGTAATGATTTAATGCTTCTTATAGAAGGCATTGTTAGTATTTTTAAGCATGACAATAAAGGTAATGAGATAATCATTGGCTATTTTAATCGTTATGCATTGTTGGCAGAAGCAGCAACGTTAAGGCATACACCATTGCCATCTAGTGCAGCATTCCAATCTGATGGTGCTGTATTGAAAATAGAAATCGAAGCGTTTGAAAAACTTTTTATGAGTCATCCAAATATTTCGTATGAGATTATTCAGTCATTGCTCAATAAGGTAGATTTATTACAACAAAATATACATTTTAATATTGCTACGACTTCTACAGAAAAAATACTTCATTTTTATAGAAAAAATCCCTCTTTGAGTTTGGATTTAAAACAGTATGAGATTGCTTCAATATTGGGCATGGCACCTGAAACTTTTTCACGAACTGTCAAAAAGCTAGTCAAAGAAAAAAAATTAATCAAGGTACGCACAGGCTATAAGATTTTAGTATAATGCTTGTTATGAAAGAAAAGTTTTTCCTAAAAGATGCATTGTTCAATAGAAGCAAAGTCGAAAAAATAGCTTTTGAGATAAAAGATGTCTACCCAGCTTTTAATGAAAGACTATTTGCAAAAGATGTTTTAGCGTGTTTTCCTTCATTGGAGCTAAAAGATCGTATGTACCATATACGTCATATGCTTGCAAAGTATTTGCCACCGGTGTATGAAGAGGCTGTTACTATACTTCTAAAGGCTTTGCCTCCAGCGCTTGATACTCAAAAAACAGACAATGATTTTGGAGATTTTATCTATGCTGCTTATGCAGATTTTGTCTCTTTTTATGGATGCACAAAAAAAGATGTGCTTTTTTCTCTTGCAGCTTTACAAAAGATAACCAAACGCTTTTCTGTAGAGTTTGCTATACGTGACTTTGTCAATAGCTTTCCTAAAGAGACATTAGAGATGCTTTATAACTGCTCTTTGTCTGAGAATTATCATGAACGAAGACTCTCAAGCGAAGGGCTAAGACCTGCACTGCCTTGGGCAAAAAAATTGACGATAGACTATCATGAACCTTTGTTTATTTTAGACAATCTTTTTTGTGACAATACACGTTATGTTGTACGCTCTGTGGCAAATCACCTCAATGATATTTCTAAAAAAGATGCCCCTTTGGTTCTATCACTGCTTAAGCGATGGAAAAAGTCTAAAAAACAGACACCAGCACAGATGCAGTATCTTATCAATCATGCTTTGCGAACTCTTGTAAAACAAGGCAATAAAGAGGCGTTGTCCTTTTTGGGATATCAGCCAAATCCTGCCATAAATATTAGCAAATTTAAACTATTTTTTCAGACAGTACATATAGGAGATACACTGTTTTTTGAATTAAATATTGAGGCGTTAAAAGAGGTAAAATTGATGATAGATTATATTATCTACTTTCAAACAAAATCTGGAAAATTACGTCCAAAAGTATATAAATTTAAAAGCTTAGTGCTACAAAAAAATGAATCCATGACATTACAAAAAAAGCATCTTTTTAAGACCCATATGAGTACACGTACGCTTTATGAGGGAGAGCATACATTAGAAATACAGATCAATGCACACATTGTTCAAAGCACCTCGTTTTTGCTAAAAAAAAGAGTTTAATGTTGTAACTATCCGATACATAAGAATTATCTCTTTCATCCCTTTATCTTATGGCAAGACCTTTAAACCAATTTTTTGCTATTATCACTTAACAAAATTATAAATTAATAGGAGACCATTATGGCCTTAATTGAAGAATATAAAGCACATACCGCACAGCGTGCAGAGCCCACTCGCACTTACAGCAGATCAGACAGCACAGCTTGTAGAATTACTCAAAGCATCACCGATTGTTGATGAAGCATATGCTATGGATATGTTTGAAAACAAAGTACCTGCTGGTGTAGATGATGCTGCCTATGTCAAAGCTGCATTTTTAAATGATGTGGTACAAGGTAACACAAAATGTGATGTGATTGACCCTGTAAAAGCGTGTAAAATTTTAGGGACAATGTTAGGTGGTTTTAATGTAACACCACTTGTAGAGGCACTCAAAATTGATGGTGAAGTTGCCAACGAAGCAGCGACACAACTTAAAAATACATTGCTTGTTTATGATGCATTTAATGATGTGAAAACATTGATGGACAATGGCAATGCCAAAGCCAAAGAGGTCGTAGAGTCTTGGGCAAATGCTGAGTGGTTTACCAATAAACCAGCGTTAGAAAAAGAGATTACAGTCACTGTCTATAAAATCCCAGGAGAGACAAACACAGATGACCTCTCTCCAGCTTCAGAAGCATTTACAAGAGCAGATATTCCTTTGCATGCAAACTCTTTTTTGCAGTCAAGAATGGACAAGCCGTTAGAGACCATGGCAAAACTAAAAGAAAAAGGACATCCACTTGCCTATGTTGGTGAGGTAGTAGGAACAGGAAGTTCGAGAAAATCAGGCATTAATTCAGTCCAGTGGCACATGGGTAGAGATATACCATATATTCCAGGGAAAAGAACCGGAGGTGTGGTCATAGGTGATATTATTGCTCCTATTTTCTTTAATACAGCAGAAGATAGTGGATGTCTTCCTATACAAGCACCTGTAGCACAGCTTGAAACAGGTGACGTGATTACGATTAAGCCTTATGAAGGTGTGATTGAAAAAGAGGGTAAAGTGGTTTCAGAATTTACCCTAGAGCCAAATACACTGACCGATGAGATGAGAGCAGGGGGTCGTATTCCATTGATTATAGGGAAGGGACTTACTGCTAAAGCCAGAGAAGCACTTGGTTTAGGTGCATCAGATGCATTTTTAGCACCTTCACAACCTAATGATAATGGCAAAGGATATACCCTTGCACAAAAGATGGTGGGTAAGGCATGTGGTATCGAGGGTGTCAAACCAGGTGTCTATTGTGAGCCAGTGTGTACAACAGTCGGAAGTCAAGACACTACTGGACCTATGACAAGAGATGAGATTAAAGAACTCGCAGCACTTAACTTTGGGGCAGATTTTGTATTGCAATCATTTTGTCATACAGCAGCCTATCCAAAACCATCAGACATTGAATTACAGCATACTCTTCCAAAATTTTGGACAGAGAGAAAAGGCTTTATTTTGAGACCAGGAGATGGAGTAATCCACTCATGGCTCAATAGAATGTGTCTTCCAGACACAGTTGGTACAGGTGGAGATAGCCATACGCGTTTCCCTATAGGTATCTCATTTCCTGCTGGTTCAGGCTTGGTTGCTTTTGCCGGAGTTACGGGTATGATGCCACTAACGATGCCAGAGTCTGTGCTTGTAAGATTCAAAGGTAAAATGCAACCAGGGATTACACTGCGTGATATGGTCAATGCCATTCCTCATCAAGCAATCAAAGATGGTCTTTTGACTGTCGAGAAGAAAGGTAAAAAAAATATCTTTGCAGGACGTGTGCTTGAGATAGAGGGGCTTGAAGACCTAAAATGTGAACAAGCATTTGAACTTTCTGATGCTTCAGCAGAGCGAAGTGCAGCAGCATGTACAGTAAAGCTTAACAAAGAGCCTATCATTGAGTACCTAGAGTCAAATATTGTGCTTATTGAAGAGCTTATTGCTCAGGGTTATGAAGACAAAGCAACCCTTCAAAGACGTGCAGACAAGATGAAAGCATGGATCAAAAATCCAACACTGCTTGAAGCAGACAAAGATGCTGAGTATGCAGCAGTGATTGAGATTGACATGGATCAGATCAAAGAGCCAATCCTAGCTTGTCCTAATGACCCAGATGATGTAAAAACATTGACCGAAATTCATGAAGCAGGGTTAGAGATGAATATTGATGAAGTATTTGTAGGTTCGTGTATGACAAATATAGGTCTTTTTAGGGCTTTGGGCGAAGTGCTTAGAGGCGAAGGAAAAGTCCCTACAAAACTATGGGTATGTCCTCCAACCAAAATGGATGAAAAAACACTTCAAGAAGAAGGGTACTATTCTGTCTTTGGTATGGCAGGTGCAAGAACAGAGATACCAGGATGTTCATTGTGTATGGGGAATCAAGCATCCGTAGGTGAGGGTGCGTATGTGTTTAGTACAAGTACTAGAAACTTTGACAACCGTCTTGGTAAAAATTCTCAGGTTTACTTGGGCTCAGCAGAACTTGCAGCCGTCGTTGCACTAAAAGGTAAATTGCCAACAGCAGCAGAATATATGGAAATCGTACCAAACAAAATTAAACCAGAGATGTCAGATGATGTCTATAGATACCTAAACTTTAACAAAGTTTCCAAAGAAGATCTTGAAGCGATGGTTGAATAGTCAACTAGCGCAATGATGAATACTTACATACGCTTTGTAAGTATTCAATTTATTTTATGAAAATACTTTCCTATAATTTTATTTACTTATTAAATATCATCAATTTAAGTCTCTTTTTACTATAATGGTATAAAAGGATTTAACGATGAAACTAATGATTTTAAACCTGTTTTTTATTTCATTTTCTGTGGCTGGGTTTTTCAATGAATCAGCAGAAATTGACAAAGCCGAATATCTTGAAAATGAGAGACTTTGTAAACTTTTTACCAAAAAAGTGAATACGTATGAAAAAAACATGAGAAATGATTTTTTAGCAGCCACAACGCTCGCATCGTATAAACAAAGAAAAAAAATTTTCTGTAAAAAAGTAGACGAAAGCAAAAAAGAATTTGACTCAGAAAATACAATAGAGACTAATGTAACTGATAATAACACTTCAGTAATCCCAACAACAGAAGAAAACAAAACAATATAAAATATTAATTTATAATTAAAACTAATATTAAATTATTATACGTTACAATACTTTAGTTCAAATTTAAACTAAAGGAATTGATATGGGTACAGTTATGATTGCTATTGGTGTAGGATTATTTTATAGTTTGGGTATATTTTTTATCTGTGAAGAAAAATCACTTAAAAATTCGGATCTTTCTGATATAAAACTTATTGTTGAAGAAGAGGTAGATATCTCTAAATTCTTTGCAGAGTATCAGACGGTGAAGTATCTTAGTTACTTTTTTATTGCTATTTTTCTTTTTGCTGTGATTTTGGCTAATTATGTCTATATCCCTCATCATTTTGGATTGTCAGAGATATTAAGCTATACATTTATCACATCTCTTTTGGGGTCTTTGACCATACTACTTGTTAAGTGGAGATTTCAACCTATTATCAAGCTTATTTCTTCATTTATGTATGGTTCAGTGTTTATGATGGCAACAGCATTGGCGTTTGCGCTTGTTTATGCCATAAAAGGTTAATCCTAGGGTTTTGGTAGAAGTGATATGATACTCATAAACCTACCACTACAACCATGCTCTTTTCGGTAAGAAAAAAACTGTTCTACCTCACAAGCAGTACAGATGTGACTCATTTTAATATGTCTCTTTTGCACCCCAGCCCTAAGAAGCTGTGTTTGGTTGATATAAGGTAAATCGAGCATATATTTGTCACCTATTGGTGTCGAACTTTTAGGGATATGAAAAAAGTGTTGTGCCACATTTTGGTCTACTTCGTAACAACATTTTCCAATAGATGGTGCAATACCAGCCAAAATATCTTTGGGGTTAGAGCCATAGTGTTGTTGCATTTTGCGAACAGTTTTATAAGCAATTTCACTTTGTGTGCCTTTCCAACCAGCATGGATAGCTGCAATGACTTTTTTCTTTGTATCATAAAGTAATATAGGTACACAATCAGCTGTGAGGATACAAAGTGCAATGTGTGGAATATCTGTAATGAGTGCATCACAATCTTGTATGGCATCGTCTAAATCTTCCCATCCTTGACTCCTTTTTTGCTTAACAATGTGTATATGATCGCTATGGGTTTGATGGGCTAGAACAAAATCTAAATCATGAGAAGTATCAAATGCATTTGCCAATAAAGTTCTGTTTTGAATAATTGATTGTTTTTCTTCATTGGTATGGAGTGCTAAACTAAAATGATAAGGAAAAGTTTTGGATTTAGTGCTTACAGCATGTGCCAATGTCGGACAAGCCGACAAATGAGAAAATCTATAAAAATCAATCATGTTGTTTATATCCTTTTATAGATATAATATCCAAAAAATATTAGGATTATTATATGATGGAATCATGGTTTGATTTTGATAAAAATATTTTTAAACATTTTTCTTATCTTTTGATGCTTCAACTGATACCACTGTTCCTTATCTCTTCTTATTTGGTTAATGAGATAAATCCACAGCTTTTTAATAAACAAATGATCTATTATGTGATTGCATCAATTGCATTTTTTATGGTGACATTTATCCCATGGAGACAAATTATTTGGTGGTTTGTGCCTATCTTTTATCTTGTAAATCTTGGATTGCTTGTTGCTGTGGAATTTGTGGGTAAAACCATACTTGGTGCACAAAGATGGATAGAGATACCAGGGATAGGACTTACGATTCAGCCTTCAGAGTTTATCAAAGTATCTGTGATGATGATGTTGGCATTTTTAATCAGTCGCAATCCCCCAGATGAAAAAGGATATGGGGTATTGATGTTTATCAAGCTCTCTTTGGTTATTGTTGTTCCTTTTCTTCTTATTGCTAAAGAGCCAGATCTTGGTACGGCACTTGTTTTGTTAATTACAGGATATGGTATTTTATTTATTGTGGGCGTGAATTGGAAGATATGGGTAACGCTTGCTATTGTTTTAGGATTGGCTGCACCATTTTTATATGGACATCTTAAACCTTATCAAAAAAAGCGTATTACTGATTTTGTAGGAAAACCAAGTTACCATGTCAAACAGGCACTGATTGCGATAGGATCAGGTGGACTTGAGGGCAAACCTAAAGAAGAAGCAACCCAAACACAATTAAAGTTTTTGCCTGTCTCTTCTACGGATTTTATTTTTGCGTATCTAGGAGAACGTTTTGGCTTTAAAGGCATGATAACAGTGATAGTGTTATATATGCTTTTGATTTTTAATTTACTCTATATCTCTAGTAAATATGCCACGGATTATCTTATAAAAGTCTTTGCTTCAGGCTTGGCATTTTTGATTTTTGTTTATATGGGTGTCAATATCTATATGGTGATAGGACTTGCCCCAGTTGTGGGGCTACCACTTCCTATGTTTAGTCATGGAGGGACGTCCTTTATTATATTTGCAATAATTTTTGGAATTTTGCAAAATTTAATTGCTTTTAAAGACTACAGTAGATATACTTCTGACTCGAAAATCACTATGATTGCTCAAAATGATTTTCAATAACCAAGGGTCGGTAGCTCAGTTGGTTAGAGCACTCGGCTCATAACCGAGTGGTCGGGAGTTCGAGTCTCCCCCGACCCACCACTTCACACCAAATACAATCCACTAAAATCCAACTAATCTTGACATATGAGCTTAATACTCTTTTATCTATCTAGTAGAATAGGTATTCATTCTATTACAGCAAAAGATAAAAAATAGTGGAGGCTTAAACATATCAATGAAAATCACGCCAATTATAAAAAACAAACTAGATGCACATCAAATTAGAGGTGTCTATATATTGTATTGGTAAGTTTGTTTGAAGAATCAATAACTCTACAATTTTTATGCTAAAATATACTACTTTAAATTCAAGGGAAAAAATTTGGCATATACAAAAGCATACACTAGCACCAAACTTATCGACCCCCAACCAAATCTAGCAGAGAATAACGCCAAGCTCTCGCCACTTATCAAACTGAGTGGATTAGATATAACAGAACACAAAAAAGTGTTTGAAGGTACAGCTAATATCTGTGAAGGGCATTTTGGGTTGTGGAGGGGGATTTATAGATGAGTGAGAAATTAACACAAGACTCAACAAAAACATTTAAACCAATTATCTACCAGTTTTTAGTTGCATTAGAAAAATGTTTTGAAATGCAAGAAAATGAATCAGTATGGATTGAAAAATATGGTGACGTTACAAATTCTAATGGCGAGCAGATAGAAGTTAAAGATTATCAAAAAGATTTAACTGATTTGGATCATAATATTTGGAAAACTTTGAAAAACTGGCTAGATGATGGATTTGATATATCTTATTATCGTAGTCTGATTTTATTAACTACACAAACTATTAGTTCAACCTCAAAATTTATTGACTGGAATAATAAAGATAAAGATAAAAAACTTGCAATATTAAAATCTATAGCCGTAGAATTTAATCAACAA
>QNZW01000125.1 GCA_003978375.1 Sulfurovum sp. | reverse complement strand
GCGTTTGTTTTCAAGCTCGGCCAGCTCCCGGCGCCACTCGGCCAGCTGGCTGCGCAGCTCCATCTGCTGGTTGCGCAGCGCCTTGGTTTTGGCGCTGAAAGCCTCGATGCGGGCGTTGGTCTTTTCGATGACCTGCTGCCAGTGCGCTACCGCGGCCCTGGCGTCCACCAACTTGCTGATGCCCTGATGCCAGCTGTACCCGTACCAGACGCGCAGCAAATCCCGCAGTTCGGCGCTGATCTGATCGTGCTGGATTGCTTTTTGCGCCTGTTTCTCCAGCTTTTTCAGCCGCGGCTCGATTTCGGCGATGATATCCTGCACCCGGGTGAGATTGTCCTGGGTCTTGTCCAGCCGGTCGATAGTCAGCCGCCGCTTGGTGCGATAGTGGGTGATGCCCGCGGCTTCCTCGAACAGGATGCGGCGGTCTTCCGGGCGCTGGGAGAGAGCCTGATCGATCATGCCCTGGCCGATGACGGTGTGCGTGCGGCGTCCCAGGCCCGAGCGATCCAGCAGCTCGTGTACATCGCGCAGGCGCACGCGGCTGCCGTTGATGTAGTACTCGTTATCGCCCGAGCGGTAGGCGCGGCGGGTGATGACCACCTCGTCGAAATCGATGGGCAGCCAGTTATCGCTGTTATTCAGCAGGATGCTGACTTCGGCCATGCCCATGCGGGAGCGTTGATTGCTGCCGTTGAAGATCATGTCCTCGGTCTTCTTGCCGCGCAGCACCGAATAGGCCTGCTCGCCCATCACCCAGCGGATGGCGTCGGCGATGTTGCTCTTGCCGCTGCCGTTGGGCCCGACGATGGCGGTGATATTGCTGTCGAAGACGATTTCGGTTTTATCGGCAAAGGTTTTGTAGCCGTGAAGTGTGATTTTTTTGAGACGCATGGAATGTCCAGAGTCCAATGCCGGCAGCCTGGAGTCCGAGGTCCGGGGTCCGAGGTCCAAAGTCTAGGGCTGCTGTCGGGCAGTGGGTGTGATGGTTGTCGTTAGGGATTGCTGGCTGTTGCCCGTTGGTTGTTGATCCTGGCCAGTGCATCCTGCGCTGCGGCCTGGGCGGCCTGCTGTTTGCTTTTGCCCATCCCGACGCCGTAGGTATACGCCTCGCCGGGAACGCCCACCAGCGAGAGTGTACTCGTGACCGAGACGAAATACGAAAGGGCCACAGCCGCCCAGGGAATTCGCCGGCCTCCGAGCAGGTACGCCTCGGTGTCTCGCTCGCCGCGGCTGTGCCACACGCCGATCGCGACCACGACGAGGAGGTACAGGACCAAGACCTGCAAGTCTAAGACATGCCTATCGTAATCATTTATATTATATGCTAAGAGATGAACGATATGCTGTAAATTTTGTGGGTTCTCGCCAAGCAGGTTCTGCCATTGTCCCTCATTTTGATGTAGATAACGAAGGCTACCCTGGTTGGACCAGTCGTCAAATAGCAGACCATGTATATGGGTTTTTACAAGCAAATCAACCAGATATTATTTTGCTTCATATTGGATCAAATGATTGGAGTGATAATGTAAATAATATTAATAGAATTTTAGATAATATAGATACCTATGAACGTCATTATAATCATCACATTAAAGTAATATTGGCACGTATTATTAATCGTCAACAATATCAAGCATGGATAACAACACTCAACAGAAGAATACAATCTATTGCCAACAACCGTAATGCACACGGTGATGATATCTATGTGGTGGATATGGAGTATGGAGCAGGATTAAATTATCATACAGATTTTCAAGACAGAACCCATCCAAATAATACAGGATATTATAAAATGGCAAGTGTATGGTTTCGGGCATTAAAACGTTTTTTGCCTTCTCCCATACCCCTAGAGCCAAAAAATTTAAGAGTGACCTCTGTAGGGACTACAAGTGCAACTATTTCTTGGACAGATACTTCTAACAATGAACAAGGATTTAGGATTTATTATGGTAATAAACTTGTTGCGACGCTAGGTGCAAATACAACAAGTTACACTATACATGATTTAAATCCAAATGAAAGATATAAATATACGGTGGTCTCGTATAGTAGTGGAGGGAATTCTAATAATCGGTATATTTTTGTAAAAACAAAAGGCGATTATGCATGGTTAATTGCGGTGCGACATAACATACTGTATTAGTCTACTTAGACGTCTCTTTGAAGAGTTTGGATGCTTGGTTTCTAAAGAAGGAGACGTTGATTTTAAAATAAGAACCCAATCTTCAAATGTAGGTAAGATTGGGATTTGCCATTGGCTATGTTGATTTGGCACAACACTGCCTACTTGATACTCTTTTCCTGTACGAGGATCCCAAAAAAAAGCTTCATAAACAACATCTTTTTCAATATTTTCAAGTTTGTATTTGGTTTTGTTCCATGGTTGTATGGGGCCATAAAAGTAGAGTATACGAAGTTGTCTAGGTATACCTGCAATACGTGGTGTCTTAGCATCAAATAGATCTTGTTGAGGGCTTAGCCACTCTGGGTGTGGCTCGAGTAACCACCAAGCAAATCGTTCTAAAAGTTTTTTGGCTAGTCCTAATTGTTTTGCACCCAAATAATCACAAGCTTCGTCCCAAGGTGTATTTCCCCAAGTACCACCATGAGGAGATGCACCAAAAGGAGTGGTTTTTGTATTGACTTGCCAAATACCATTGGCACCATAGCTAAATCCTGTCGCCCCTGAGAGTATAGCACTCCAAAAAGTTAGACGTTGTACTTCTGCACTTGTATCGTGCATAATGCCTTCATAATTTACTTCACTCATAATAAGTGGCATGAGAGGTTTTTTGTTTTTTTCATTGTATACTAGTCGTACGGCATGAGAAACACTCTCGTAGCCATTGTGCCCTGCTTGAAGCATATTGATATCAAGAAGCGATGGGTTTAGTACTTGTTCTTTTCCTATTTCTGTGGGATGAATAGTAAGCAGTCGATGAAAAGGATCTATACTTTTAATGTACTCACCTATGGCACTCCAGCCTTGTATCTGCTTTTCTTTATCTTTTGGTCCATTATTGCTTAAATAATGGGGCATTGCACCTTCTCCTGCAATGCACCATACCACAGGATAAACTCCCCATCTAGCAATAATATATCGCCAATGTTTTTTCATTTTCTCTTCACCTAAAGTATGAAAGTAGTATCCCCACGCTCCTAAAATACAAGGAATTAGGTTATTTTGAACCAAATATGCTATACGTTTATCGGCCGCATCAAAATAACTAGGATTAATACAGCTATAGTTTGCTTCCCATGCCATGCCACCCTCATTTTTAGACCTTTCATCAAAATCGTTCATATCGGGAAAAAGACCGATGACCAGTTGAATCACAGAAAAACCCTTTGCTTTTCTGTCTTGTGTGAGTTGATGAAAATCTTTTGGATAGCTTAGGCGTTTGCTTAGTCCCATCCACCAAGTATCACCTAACCAAAAAAATGCTTTGCCTGTCTCATCTTGAAGAAAACGTTTAGTATGTGAGATGCAAAGAGATTTAGGCAAAGGCGTAAAAGTCTCTTTTTGTAACGCAACACTCAGGGTATGTTTAAGAAGATGCAGTGAAGTATTGCTTGTATCAGAACAGATAGTCTCTAGGGTGTATAGACCTTCTTCCTCAGGAATAAATCGAACTTCCCAGCGTTGTCCACCTCTCCAAAATGCAGGTAATTTCCAAACATTTTTTGAAGGAGAAGTGATAAGTACATCAAGTTCTATAGCATTAAATGGATCAGGGTAAGATAAAGAAGAAGTATAGCCCCATTGTGTGACATGATGGGTAAAACTGTGCAAATTTTCATCGTGCATGTTTTCTTTTATACTCCTTTGTATCTAGGGTTTTTAAAGCTACCCTATAGAGTTATAAGTATAACATAGTTTTTAAAAAATGCGTGGTATTAAGTTGCTCTAGCTATAATTTAAAATTAAATGTCAATAGGGTTAAGGTTTGTTATTACTTGGTTATAGATTTGTTTTATTTGTGCATAAAAAATGAGAGATATGTTAAACAATAAAAGATATTTACAAATACTTTTTTTCATTTTTACACTCATTGGAATCACTACATTTTCTTATGCTTATTATTTTTCAAAAGAGTATCCCTTGCCTATTACTAGTCGTATCTCATTTGATGCAAAAATAAAATTTATTCGTGAAAAGATTGATACTAAGAAGATTGATACGATTATTGTAGGTTCATCTATAGGGATGAATAATGTACAAGGTGCATATTTAGAAAAAGCTTCTTCACACGTAAAACATGCACTAAATCTTTCTGTTTATGAAGCAAGTGCGTTACAAGTAGAACAACTTTTAGAGTTAATCGATGCATTTCCTCATTTAAAGCGGGTTATTTATTCTGCACAATTTTCAGATTTTCAACATCTTTCTACATTTAAAAATTATCATCCAAAGACACTAGTAAAGTATATAACACACACATTAAATCCTCTCAAAGAAGCCAAGTTAATTTTTGATGCTTCTAAAGATTTACCTTTTTTAGCCAAAAGAAAAAAGGAATGGGCGCATAAACATGGAAGAAGTAATGATTTTTCTTATTTAGGGTTTGACCACACAGGGAGTGTACCTCTTCACATTTATGGTAAAGATATTATCAAAAGACGTTGGGAAAACCCTCATGCTGCCGTACAGCTTCCTAAAGCATTTGATGCACTGTTTCGCATAGCCAAAAAAATGCATCAAAAGGGAATTAAATTTTATTTTATACATCAACCTTATAGACAAGCTTTGGTTGAAAAAGATCCAATGGTTAAGATTGTTATCAAAAAATTTTCAAAAAATCTAAATGTATTGATTAGCAAAGATGGAGGCTACTTTTTAAGTCTACATGATACTTTGCATTTAGAAGATAAATATTTTGCAGACAGATCCCATCTCAATGATAAAGGAAGTATTATTACTTCTGAAGCCATTGGTAAATTTATAGATAAAAGTGAAGGTAAATGATAAAACACAAAGCAGTATCAAATTATAAAATATTTCTATTGGTCTTTTTGACCCTAGCTTCTTTATTTGGTGCTATCTTGATAGCCAATAATTTAGATTTTACTATAAATGGTGTGCATTATATACCTAAAATTTTGGTTTTTGATACATTTTTTGTTGAGTATGCTATTATGTTTTTACTTATAGTCGTTTTGATAAACAAATACCCTTTTTCTAGATGGTTTGGAACGATATTATTTATAGTATATATGACAATATATCTCTCACAAATCATAAGTATTTTTATCTCAGGAGAGTTTATTTCTAAACTTGCAGTAAAAAATATAGAGTTTATTGGTTTTTTGATTACTACAGAGAATATTAGTATTATTCTTTTGGTGATGTTGGTGGTAGTTATTTTACCTTTGATACTTACGTATTTTATCGTTAAAAATGTAAAGTTACAAAAAATAATGTTAAATAGATACTTTATAGGGTTTTTTATAACAGCAACACTGTTACTCTATGGTGAAGAAAAGTGGATAAGTCAAAAAACACTACAAGAACGCAATACGATACTACAACACAATACTTTACCACATATGGCAGCGATACAAGCGTTTGAAAATATCTATAAAAGTGATGAAAAAGTAGACTTCTCTTTTACAAGAGATGAGGTTGAGAAATTACATAAGTTAGGTTATACCTTTAAACCATTTAAAAAATATCCACTATTAAAAGAAAATATTTATGATGAAAATGTTACTTTTGATGCGACAATACAAAAGCCCAATATCATTGTAATATTTACTGAAGGATTAAGTGCTAGAACCACAAGTGTCTATAGTGATAAATATAAAAATTTAACCCCACACCTTAAAGATTTTTCAGAAAATCCTCATACTACTGTAGTGAAGAATTATTATAACCATACAGCAGCGACATATAGAGGACTCCATGGACAAATTTGTTCTACCTATCCATGGTTAGGAAGTGGAAAAAATTGGCTAGAGAATGACCTTTTAAATTTATCAACACTACATTATAAATGTTTTCCACATATACTTCAACATAATGGTTATGAAACTATTTTTTTAAATATGCATTATAAAGATAGCTCTGGTAATGATGAAATGGTTGCAAATTTTGGATTTGACACAATATTGTCAGGAGAAACATTATCGAATACATATTTAGGAGGTATAGACAAGATTAGAGGACATTATCTTAGTGACCATCAAGCCTATACTGTTTTAACTAAATATCTTAAAGAGAAAGAAAAAACACCCAAAAAACAACCATTTTTACTTATGACTTATACGATTGAGACACATGCTTTTGTAGATATTGAAAGAGATGGAGTAGCCTATGGAGATGGCAAAAATAATGTACTAAATACCATTTATAATATGGATGATGCCTTTGGTCAATTTTGGGACTATTTTAAACACTCAAAATTTGCTAAAAATACGATGATAGTGTTTACAAGTGACCATGCACACTATTATGGTAAAGAATATATTCGTACGATGAAACAG
>QNZW01000214.1 GCA_003978375.1 Sulfurovum sp. | reverse complement strand
CTATGAAGGATTTCAGATAGGAAAGGTGAAAAAAATTCAAACAATTTATGATAAACATAGCCATGTTATGCAAAGTAATATTCTTTCGAATATTAATGTTGCAGCTTTTTCTGATAGAGAAGACAGATTAGGTCAAAAAAACTTTGAACAAGCCATTAAAGAGGGGCTAAGAGCACAAATTATACCTAGTGATCCTATTACAGGATTTTTGTATGTTGATTTGACTTTTAATCATCCAGAAGACAATTTGAGTATTGCCTATGAAAATGGTATGAAAGTCTTGCCAACTGTTGCATACCATTCTGGTAATATGATGGCTAGTATCACAGCAATGCTTGATAAAATCAATCAATTGCCTTTGGAAAAATTATTGATTTCACTTGATAAAGTATTGCAAGATTCAGATAAAGTGGTCAATAATGTCAATGGTGTTGTTGGCGATACAGGTAAAGTGATTAAGGGAATAAATAAACCTTTAACTTCTGTACTTAAAGAGCTTGAGACAACGGTGAAAAATTTAAATAAAATGACCAATAAAAAATCTTTTTCTACAATGCCTAATGAAATTAATAAAACCCTAGCTGAACTTAAAAATACACTAAAAGTAACAAAAAAAGTAATGAAAGGATATAATAAAAATTCTCTCATTACCCATCAAATTGCAGAAACACTTAAGGTGGTTACACAAACTTCTAAAGAGATGCAAGTATTTTTAAAATTGCTAAACCGTAAACCTAATTCACTTATATTTGGAGATAAATGATGAACAGATTAAAAAACCTTTTACTTATGATGATACTTTTTGGACTGCATGGTTGTTTTTCGACTTCGAGTAGTTATTATATACTCTCTGTAGCATCTATCCCTTCACAGACATACATTATGAGAAACAAGGTCATAGGCGTAGCGAAAATAAGTGTACCAGCTTATTTGTATAAAAGAGATATTGCTATTGCGAAGTCAAGCAATGAGATAACACTACTTGGAAATGCACGTTGGGGAGAAGATTTGGATACAGGCTTAACCAACAGACTCATAGAATTTTTGCAAAAAAAGTTTAATCAACCCAATGTTTATCCTTATCCTTGGGGTATAGATAAACAACCCAACATTAAAGTATCGGTTCAAATCACACGTTTTATAGCGCAAGGTGATAGTGTCTATCTTGAAGCCACCTGGAATCTTGAAAATATGAAGACAAGAAGAAAAAAAGCCAGATTATTTAGTACGCGAGTGGATACAAAAAGTGATATACGTAGTGTAGTTTTTGCCATGAATAAGGCTTTTATGGAGTTTGAAGAAGCTGTAGCATTGGGTATAAAAAGATTTTAAGGATACAGTAAATGATGGAGATATGGAATAAAATAGTTACTCCCAAAGAAGATAAAGATGTTTTAGAAAAGAAAAAAGCAGGGTGGGAACTCAAAACAGCAAAGCTTAAAACATTGATGTTTTTACTTGCCTTTGTTGCAGAAATAGGTATTATAATAGCTGTGGCTAATTCGTATGGTATTTTAGGTGAGGGTGTACCACTAGGAGCAAAAGTAGCTGTTGTAGATTTTAATCAAGAAGTGACACAAGAATATGTTAATAAAGTGATAAAAAGTTTAGATGATGTTAAAAAAAATGAAGAGTATAAAGAGGTACTTTTTATTATGAACTCTCCTGGAGGCTCTCCTACAGCTTCTGAAGAATTGAGTGAATATCTTAAAGACTATACAAAAAATAAACATATTACGATGTATGTACAAGGCATGGCGGCTAGTGGTGGGTACTACATAGCTTCTGCTATTAAGCCACTTTATGCCAATAAAAATGCCATTGTAGGATCAATAGGCGTCATTATGCCTCATTATAATCTAGGAGAACTTGCCAAAAAACTGGGCATAGAAGAAGATGACTTAAGTGCAGGAGAGTTTAAAAAACCTATCTCTTTTTTTAAAAAATTAGGAGAAAAAGAAAAAACATATATGAAAAAACAGCTACTTATGCCAACTTATCATAACTTTATCAATGCAGTAGCTAGTAATAGAGCATTAAGTCTGCAAAGGCTTTTGCCTTTTACTGAAGGTAAAATTTATGTAGCTAATGATAGCACTATACAAGGTATACTTGTCGATAAAATTATGGTGCTTAATAGACTTAAACAACATATAGAAAAAAACGAAAACCAAGAAATTGCTTTTGTTGATGTAATGCCAAAAGATCCAATGGGTCTTTTAGGAGGCAAAATAGATATGCATCTCAATGTAGGTGATATCACAACAGCTAAATTAAAATAGTATGAAACGCTTGTGCTACTTTTCTTTGGATTTAAGTTAGATTATTCTATGATGTCATATAAATTTATGGAGAAAACCATGTCAACATTTCAACTTTTGCTTCTCATTATTACTGCAGTGGTATTTTACCTTTTTTTTCGACAACTCTTTTCAGAAGATCATCCAAAACGTGGGGTGGATTTTGAAGCAAAGGTAGCAGATGAACAAATAGGAGGGATAAACCGTCCTGACAAAGTGTTTTCTACACCAACGATAGAACCAACACGAATGACACAACTTTTGCAAATGGCAGATGATGCTGTCGAAAAAAAGGATTATGAAGAGGCACAAAAGGCTTTGGGTTCAGCACTTATTATAGAAAAAGACAATAAAGATGCTTTACAAAAAATGGGCTTTGTATGTGTACAAAATGAAGCATACAATGAGGCAAAAGAACATTATGAGCATCTTCTTTCTTTAGAAGAAGAAAATGACCTTGCCCATGCATCTTTGGCAAATACACTGCATAAACTTAAAGAAGATGACAATGCTATAAAACATCATGAACGTGCTATTGAACTAGATACAGAATATGCACCTCATTATTTTAACTATGCCAACACCTTGTATGATTTAGAAAGAAATGAAGAAGCTTTAATAAAATACAAAGAAGCCTATGCACTGGATAATAGTTTAGAAGAGGCACAAAAAATGATAACAAAGCTTTCAAAATGAAAATGAGCAATAACTGTTTTGTTACCCAAATTGCTACAGAAGAGATACTTTTAAGGGTGACCAATGTATGTGGTGAATGTTATGATACACTTCATACGGGTGATACGATTCATTATGATATGCAAAACTATCGTTATTTATGCCAACCTTGTCAAGAGTATTTATGCAATACAATGAATGAAGCATGTGAAGAAGTTGGAGAAGAAGAGGGTGGACTTTTCTGCTAAAGCTTCTGCATATTTTTTAATATTTTACAATGTAGTCAATTGCATTGAGGTAGCTTAAATGATTTAGATTGGCATTTTTATAGGCTATGTCAAAGGCTGTACCATGATCCACAGAGGTCCTAAGAATAGGCAGGTTTAAAGAGACATTGATACCCTCATCAAAGTAAAGTGCCTTAAGTGGTGCTAAACCTTGGTCATGGTACATGGCAATATAGTGTGTATAGTTTGCTCTTACCCTTGGGGTAAAAGCAACATCTGGTACTAAAGGATATGTAAATATTTTTTTACCCAAGATTTGATGGGCATTATCAATGGCTTTGTGAATAATTTTTTCTTCATCTCCTAAGACACCGTCATCTCCTGCATGAGGATTAAGCCCTAGTACTGCCACTGTGGCATTAGGCTCGATTGCGTTGTAAAAATCAAGTAAAAATGTTGTTAACTCTTTTTCTTTGATGTGTTGAGCTACCTCTTTTAGGGGAATATGCTCTGTAAAAAGTGCAACATACATCTGTTTGCACCCCAACATCATTATGGCATCAGCTTTAAAATAATCTCTTAGTGCATCAGTATGCCCTTTGTAAGAAACACCAGCAAGTTCCCATGCTTTTTTATGTATAGGCAGTGTACAGACAGCATCTACTTCACCTAATTTTGCTAGTTCAACAGCTTTTTCAAAAGAGGCATAAGCATAAGCACCACTCTCTTTAGAGACAATGCCTGGCTGTATATCAAAATAAGGTGCGATCTCTTCTATGGTTTTAAAATCTTTTGGGATATCAAGATTAAGTTTTGTACTCGTTTGTTTGAGCATATGTGTATCAATACAATATATAGGTGTGACTTTTTTGGAAATTGTTTCATGATTTCTTAGGGCAAGTTCAATACCAATCCCATTTAAATCCCCTATAGAGATAGCTACTTTTTTTTTCATTTGAGTAGCTGTTTCATCTCAGTGATGGCTTGTTCAAGTCCTGTATAAATAGAACGTGCAATAATGCTTTGACCGATATTTAACTCTTCTATGGTTTCTATGGCAGCAATGGCTTTTACATTTTGCATATTGAGTCCATGTCCTGCAGCAACACCCAATCCAAGTTCTACCGCATCACAAGAGAGTAAACGTAAGTTACAAAGTTCATCGTCTAGCATTTGTTTGAGTGTGGTACGAGAGAGATCAAGCTGGGGTATGGTGTGATGTGTTTGACTTAAATTACTGTAAAGCATAGCGTAAATATTGGCATATTTTCCTGTATGAAACTCTATCCATTCTACCCCTAAATCAGCAGAAGCTTTAAGTGCATCAAGTGTTGGGTCAATAAAGAGTGAAACTTCTATCTCTTTTGCTTGTAATTTTTTGATAAATTTTTTTAAATGTGACTCTTTTCCTACAACAGCAAGTCCACCTTCTGTGGTAACCTCTTCACGTTTTTCAGGGACGAGTGTCACGCGATGAGGACGCAGTGAACACGCTATATTTATCATCTCTTTTGAGGCAGCACATTCAAGATTTACAGGCAAAGAAGAGAGTGCAATGATATGTGCTGCATCACTGTCTTGCATATGGCGTCTGTCTTCACGTAAATGAATCGTAATCTGATCTGCACCAGCACGTTTACATATACCAAGTGCATCCAAAGGGTCAGGATCGGCTACTTTTCTAGCTTCCCTAAGTACTGCAATATGATCAATATTAACGCCTAATAGCATGGTAAAAATCCTTTATAGAGTAAAAAATTATTTGATTATATCAAAAAAAGGTAAGACAACAATAGATTTAAAGAATAATTTTATAGCCTACACCTCTTACATTTTTAATGACTTTAGAACCAATAATTTTTCGTATATCTCTAATATGACTTGAAATCGTATGTGTATCACGAAAATCATCTTCGTAAATATAGTCAGAAATAGTGTCAAAACTAACGACTTGTCCATTATGCTTCATGAGTAAATAGAGAATTTTACTTTGTATCTTTGATAAATCGATTTTTTTATTTTTAGTGTAGACAGATTTGGTATTAAAATCATAAATCAGTTCATTGGGAAGATTGATAAGTTCATGTTTGGCAAAACTATTGTATACATTTTTAATCCTTAGCTCAAGCTCTTCAAGTTCAAAAGGTTTTTTAAGATAGTCACTACATCCTAGTGTGAATGCTTTGGTCATATCTTCCATGCCAACCATAGCACTAATAAAGATTAAAGGTGTGGTAATCTCCTTGTCTTTAATATAAGTAAGAAGCTCAAATCCATCAACATCTGGTACATTAATATCAAAGATAAAAAAATCATATTCAAATAAATTTGCTTCATCTAACAAAACACCACCATCTTGATAGCTATCAATTTGATGGCCTTTAATGGCTAAAAAAGTTTCTATGTTTTTACATAATGCTTCTTCATCTTCTAAAAGTAAAATTTTCATCTATTCTCCCTATAAGAAAGTATAAAACTTATTTGGTGATCACATGACTCTACCTCTATATCTATGTCATATTTTTCACATATCTTTTTGACAATGCTTAATCCAATTCCCAATCCCATTACAGAGTGGTCTTCACGATAAAGCTTATCAAAAAGTTTTTTTGGATTTTCAATGGCTTTAGATTTATTTGTAATGATTAATTTTATTTTGCCATTTTTAGGGATAATTTTTATAGTGATCTCACTATTTTTGTTGGCATACTTAAGAGCATTTGAGAGTAAATTGTCTATAAGTCTTTCAAGCTCAGTTGTGTTGATATGTATCATGGGTGAGTCTATTTCTGAATGTAGAGAATAGGTTAATTTTTTATATTCCATTTGTGCTTGAAAGAGTGTGATTCTATTTTTTAAAAAATACTCCAAATCAATCCACTCAGGCGAATACTCTCTCACCTCTTTTTTAATAGCATAATAAAGATCTTCATAAATAGAGTGTAAAGATTGCACAGAAGCCCGTATATTTTGAAGATGCTCGTTATCACCTTGAGAGAGTGTTTGCAAAGACAAAGAACTTTTTATAAGTCCTAAAGGGGTATAGATTTCATGAAATGATTCTTTTAGAAGTACATTCATCTCTTCAAGCATATAGTGTAGCTTTAAGTGTGTTTTAACTCTAGCAATGACTTCTAAGGTGTTAAAAGGTTTGGTAATATAATCCACACCACCTATTTCAAAAGCTGTTACTTTATTGTCAATATCATTGAGTGCAGAAAGAAAAATAATAGGTATACCACTTGTTTTTGGGTTTTTTTTAAGTATTTTACATACTTCATAGCCATCTATTTCAGGCATAATG
>QNZW01000079.1 GCA_003978375.1 Sulfurovum sp. | reverse complement strand
AAGAGTTTTATCTCAAAAGCAACAGCATAAAAAAGCACATAAAAAATTAAAAATTGTGACATCAGATAAGCCAAAAGTAGTTAGAAAAACACATCTAAATATTATAGAATCTTCAAGTCCACAAGCTTATCAAGATGTAGAAAATAGGTTTAAAAAATCACATGATGTGGATGATTCTCTCTTTTTAGCAAGTAATTATTATAAAAAAGGTGCATACAAAAAAGCAGTATATTGGGCACTTCAAACCAATAAGATAGATAAAAACATTGAAGAAAGTTGGATTATTTTGGCAAAATCAAAAATAAAGCAGGGTCAGACGAATGGGGCTATTGGTATATTGATGCAGTATATACATCAATCAAACTCATTGAAAGCACAGAAACTCCTAGATACGCTAACACAAAAATAAAAAAGGTTTTTTATGGTAACACTGATTGATATGATGTTGAAAGAGAATATCATTACAAGAAGTGCTATTGCCTCATTGGTGAAAAAAAATCTCTCTGAAAAAATTTCTTTTATAAATCTTCTTGATGAGAATATTGTTGATTTGGCTTCTGTGGAGATATTTTTAGTTAAAAAGATTAGAGAAGGTAAGATAACTTTATCACATCTTGAGAAAATAGAAGGTTTGGATATATATTCTATTATTCAAAAAGTGGCTAAAGTGCTTGAGATTGAATCTATTGATTTGGATGATATAGAGATAGATATGAAGCTTTTTTCACAGATACCCTATAAACAATTGGTGAAATACAATACTATTCCTATTGAAGAGACAAAATTAGCTGTTAAAATTGTGTTTGATGATCCATTTGATATGGTGGCACAAGATACAATGCAAAGACTTTTTCCTAACAAACCGATTCAAATATCTATTGCTTCACCAAAACAAATTCAAAAATATTTACAGCATTTAGAGATGAATGAGAGTATAAAAGTATTGGTTTCAAACATAAGAAAAGAGTTAAATCAAGCCACTACAGGAGGGCAAAAAAAGAGTAATTCTCCTGCTGTATTAAAGTTGATTGATATTATTTTGAAGTCAGCTATTTATGCAGTAGCAAGTGATATTCATATCGAAGCAACAGGAAAGTCTTGCGTGATTCGTGAACGCGTAGATGGCTTTTTACGTCAAAGTTTTATACTGGACAAAGATGTTTTTAATCCTTTGGTTTCAAGGATAAAATTACTTGCTAATATAGATATAGCAGAAAAACGAAAACCTCAGGATGGTAGATTTTCGGCAACGCTTGTAAAAAAAGATTTTGATTTTAGGGTATCAACACTTCCTACTATACATGGAGAATCGATAGTTTTACGAATTTTAGATAAAACAAAAGTGATGTTAAAACTTGAAGACACAGGAATGAGTAAAGAGGTATATGATATTTTTTTTAAAGCAATTCATGTGCCTTATGGTATTGTGCTGGTTACTGGACCTACAGGTTCAGGTAAAACCACAACACTGTATGGTGCACTTAATATTATTAAAAATATAAAAGATAAAATCATTACAGTAGAAGACCCTGTTGAATATCAAATTACAGGGTTACAACAAGTGCAAGTAAGAAGTGATATTGGACTTGATTTTTCAACTATATTAAAATCAATACTTAGACAAGATCCTGACAAAATAATGGTAGGAGAGATTAGAGATAAAGAGACATTACGTATAGCTATTCAAGCATCATTGACAGGACATTTGGTACTCTCTACTTTGCATACAAATGATGCGATCTCTGCAGTGAATAGAATGCTAGATATGGGAATTGAATCTTATTTACTAAGTGGTGCAGTTGTGGCAGTACAAGCACAAAGACTTGTAAGAAAAATATGTAAACAGTGCAAAAGAAAAACCATCCCCTCAGAAAACCTTTTAAAACAGATACAGTCCTATATACCATCCCATGCTACATTTTATGTAGGTGAGGGATGCAAAGCATGTGCCTATAGTGGGTATGCAGGAAGAGAGATGATTTCAGAAGTTTTAAGTATTTCAGATACTTTTTCACAGTTGATTGCCAACAATGGATCAAAAGAAGAGATGCGTAAACAGGCTAAAAAAGAAGGATTTATTACGATGTTTGAAAATGGTATACAAAAAGTATTAGAAGGTAAAACTACCTTAGAAGAAATTTATAGGGTTACAAAGCTTTAGAGATGCAATACTTTCATGTGACACTCTTTCATAAGGGTAAAAAACATATAGAGTTGATTCAAGCAAGAAGTCGTTTACATGCTGTGCAACGTATAAAACAGCTATTTCCATCTGCTATGGTGATAAAGGTTGTACAAACATCTGCACCACTTGAAGAGATATTTCAAGAGAATTTTTTAAAAATAAAACATTTTTTTACACCCCAAATTTCTATGTCAGACAAGATAGCAACCATAAGACAAATTGCAGTGATGACAGATGCAGGGATTTCTATGGATGATACTTTAAAAGAGGTTGCAACATACACAGAAAATAGAGCACTCAAGACAGTATATGGACAGATATATCATGATATTAATGCAGGTAAAAGTATATCAGAAGCAATGCAATCTTATGTAAAAATATTTGGAAATATAGCTTTTGCCATGACAAGTTTAGGAGAAAAAACAGGCAATATTTCTGCTGCTTATTATAGACTAGCTGATATGCTAGAAAGTATGCAAGATAATCAAAAAAAGTTTAAAAAAGCCATTCGTTCTCCCTTGATTACTTTAGCTGCTATGGCAATTGCTTTTGCTATATTAATTATGGTCGTTGTGCCAAAATTTAAAAATATTTTTATTAAATTTCATACAGAATTGCCTCTACCTACGCAGATACTTTTAAAGCTAGAATGGTTATTTTCGCATTATGGTATACTTTTTTTCATCCTCCTTTTTAGTATTTTTGTATTGACTATTTATGGGTATGCACACAATAAAAATATAAAATTAAAAATAGACAGCATGATGGTGCACCCAAAATTTTATCTTTTAAATAAAATTATTCATCTCTCTACGATGTATCAGTTTAATATGATTTTGAGTGAACTTATAAAATCAGGTGTTCCGATAGTAGAAGCATTAAATACATCTGTAGATATGATAGATAATCTAGCGATTAAAAAAAAGCTTTTAAGTGTAAATGAAAATATGAGCCATGGTGTAGATTTTTCTGAAGCCTTAGCACGTACAGAACTTTATAAAAGTATGCTTTTGCAAATGATTCGCGCAGGTGAAACAAGTGGCAAACTCGATAAAATGCTAGAAAAAGTAACACAATATTATGAAAAAGAATATAAAGATTTTATTGATAATATTTCAGCGTATATTGAGCCTATCATTATGGTTTTCATAGCAGGACTTGTGTTGCTTATGGCATTAGGCATTTTTATGCCTATGTGGGATTTAAGTAAAGTTGTCAATAGATAAAAGATACACTATTTAATAGACTTTATAGAGCTAAAGAAACAATAAAAACTTTTATAGCTTATGATATTTTAGTGCTTTATCCAAATCCTCAGGTGTGTCTATGCCAAAGCTTTTGGTGTGTACTTCTATCATGGCTACCTTATAACCATGATAGAGTGCTCTGAGTTGTTCAAGTTTTTCTATCTCTTCAAGAGGTGCAGGACTAAGAGAACAAAATTGTGCTAAAGATTTGACTGTAAACCCATAGATACCAATATGTCCTTTATAGTTGTCAAAGTGATGATCTCTAGGGTAAGGTATTTTTGCACGTGAAAAATACAATGCTCTATCTTCATGGTCTGTGACTACTTTTACAATGTTTGGGTCATCTGCTTCAGGATTAGAGATATATTTATAACAAGAGTTCATTAAAACATTTGCATGGTTTTTATTTTTTTGACTTAAATCATAAATGGCTTGTACCACTTCAGTTTCAATAAAAGGTTCATCTCCTTGTACATTGATAATGATTTCATCTTCATGTAATCCTAATGTTTGTACCGCTTCATAGATACGGTCTGTTCCACTTTTATGTGCATTAGAGGTAAGTATAGCTTTTATACCATGTGTTGTAGCACTTGCTATAACATCTTTTGAATCCGTAGCAATGACGACATCATCGATATTTTCTACGGCTTTTGCTGTACGTACTACCATGGGCATACCTCCAATATCTGCTAAGACTTTGTTTGGGAAACGGCTCGAACCAATACGCGCAGGAATAATAATCATGTAAAACCTTTTGTGAAATTGGTACTAATTTTACAGTTAGTATGCTAAAATACAAGACTTTTAAAGGATGATGATGAGTAAAGCACTGTTATTGCTTAATATGGGTGGACCAAATAATGTCGATGAAGTAGAACTTTTTTTACGCAATATGTTTGCCGATAAAAATATTTTACCGATGAATCGTTATTTACGAAAATTTGTTTCTACTCTTATTATCAATGGGCGTCTTGAAGAGGTCAAAGAAAATTATGGTTTACTTGGCGGAAAATCTCCACTGCTAGAACTTACCCAAGAACTTATAGCTAAACTTGAAACTAAATTAGAGATGCCTATTTATCCTGTGATGCGATATGTACCACCTTTTGCAGATGAAGTCCTAAAACAGTGTCAAGAAGAAGGGGTAAGTGAGCTTATTCTTTTTCCTATGTATCCTCAATATTCTACTACCACCACACTCTCTTCTTTAGAAGATTTACAAGCACGTTGTAAAATCTTAAAATATAAACCTAAAATGACAATGATTGAACCTTATTATGATGATTATCATTATATAGCAGCTTCTGTAGATAAAATTATAGAAGCTATGAAAGAAAAAGATACCACAGAGTATGATTTATTGCTCTCTGCACATGGTTTACCTCTTAGTATTATTCAAGCAGGGGATCCCTACCAAAATCAAGTCCAGGCCAATGCAAGTGCGATTAAGATTTATCTAAAAGAACGGGGGATTCATTTTCATGATATTAAGCTTGCATATCAGTCTAAAGTAGGATCTTCGGCATGGCTAGAACCCAATCTTGTAGATGTATTGCGTAATCCAATACACAGAAAAGTTGTTATTTTTCCTTTGGCATTTACCATTGATAATTCAGAGACACTCTTTGAACTTGATATAGAACATAGAGAAATTGCCAAAAAAATAAAATATGAAGATTATATTGTTGCCTCTTGTTTAAATAGTTCAGATACATTTGTGGAGCTCATTGTTGAGAAAGTCAAAACTATATAAATATCGTACATTGTTTAAAGTGCTATTTTGGTTGGCACTGAGTGTAGCGTATATTGCTGCGGTGTTACCACAAGAGTTGGCACCAACGATTGGAACACTAAGTGATAAAGCACATCATATACTTGCTTTTTTAGTATTAGGAATTTTAATAAGATTGGCATATGCTATTGATTATTGGACTGCGTTGTTGTGGTTATTGGGTTTTGGTGTATTTATAGAAATCAGTCAATATTTTGTAGAAGGACGTTGTTCTGAAATAAATGATATTTTAGCAGACTCAATAGGAAGTTTTATAGGTTTAAAGCTCTCTAAATATTTAAGAAAAATAATTTAATGCAAACATTACTTTGTTCTTTTACTTGTACAACAGAGGTAAATCGCTCTAAGTTTATTGCCCATTTGGTTCCTATAGATGCATATGAGGGATTACAAGAAGTGCTAAAAAGTAAACATCCAAAAGCAAATCATGTTGTGTATGCTTTACGGTATATGAATGCATTTGAGCAAGTCGTTGAAAATAGCTCTGATGATGGTGAACCAAAAGGATGTGCAGGAGTACCAGCTCTCAATGTTCTGCGTGGAGAAAATATGGTCAATTGTGCAGTGCTTATTGTACGTTATTTTGGTGGGATTAAATTGGGTACAGGTGGAATGGCTAGGGCTTATGCCTTGGCAGTGAAAGAGGTTTTGTCTGTGAGTACTTTACATCCTTATACAAAACAGATTGCGTATTTGTTTGAGACTTCATATGCACAAGTAGATAAAACACTCTATAGACTTAAGCAATTAGAGATTAGTGAGTATGAACGTGATTTTGGTATAGATAAAGTGGCATGGAAAATCATAGGAAGTGAAGAAAAAATAGTACAATTTCAAAAAAATATGTCAATTTGACATATTTTTTTCTCTTTTTTAAAATCCACGCTATACTTTTACAACCCAATTAAATAAAAGGCAAATGATGATTGTAGGCATAGAAGGAACAGTAGAACGAAAAGATCCCACATTTGTGCATTTGAATGTCAATGGGCTTATTTATGAAGTGCATGTGTCTATTCATACATCCAATAGCATACAAGAGAATAAAATCAAACTTTTTGTGACACAAATTATTCGAGAAGATACCAATCTTCTTTTTGGATTTATAGATACTGATGAAAAAAAAATGTTTGATACGGTACTGAAAATTAATGGTGTAGGACCTAAAGTAGGGTTGGCCATTTGTTCTACATTTACACCAAGTACTTTTGCTAAAGTAGTGGCTTCTAAAGATGTGACTATGCTAAAACGTGTACCAGGCATAGGACCAAAAGCAGCGAGTCGTATTTTGGTAGAATTGGCAGATTTTATCGTGGATGGAGATGAGAGACAAAAAAGTA
>QNZW01000045.1 GCA_003978375.1 Sulfurovum sp. | reverse complement strand
GACAGACAGTGATGAGAGTGAAGATTTAGGACTTACAGGAAAGTTTACAGAACAAGCAACCTACTCATACAATGGTAAAAAACCACATAATGCACTTACTTCACTTAAATCATCACTTTTTTTAGACTATGAGCATAAGTTTCATAATAATTGGCGATTTAAAACCAATGCAAAAGCCTATTATGATGCCATTTACGGTATCAGAGGTAGATATAATTATAGTAAAGATGAGTGTGATGCCTTTCAAAGTGAAGTAGAACTATATGATGCTTATTTAGAGGGAAGCCTAAGAGAAAATTTAGACTTGAAATTAGGACGACAAGTAGTAGTATGGGGAAGAAGTGACACCATACGAATTACAGATGTCTTAAATCCTTTAGATAACAGACGTCCGGGTATGGTTGACATAGAAGATTTACGATTACCTACTAGTATGGTAAAATTTGATTATTTTGTAGACAAATGGCGTATTACACCTATTGTGATACTTGAGCAACGTTTTTCTAAATTACCTCCTTTTGGATCGGCATTTAATCCACTCTCAAATCCACATATAAAAAAAGAAAGTTATGATGACCTAACCTATGCTCTCTCTATAGGAGGTGAATTTTCAGGCTGGGATGTCAATTTTTATGGGGCACGTATTTATGATGATAATGGATATATAGACACATCAAAAAAACCTATATTTCTGCATGATAAAATCAATATGTATGGTACAGCACTAAACTTTTTAACAGGCTCATGGCTTTTTAAAACAGAAGTAGCCTATTTTGATGGATTAAAATTTTCTCCCACCGCAGATAAAAAGTTTAAACGTACGGATGCATTGATAGGTATTGAATATAAAGGGATTGCAGATACGCTTATTAGTTATGATATCTCTCTTAGACATGTGAATGCCTATGACAATCGTTTGTTAAAAAATCCTATTCCTATTAAAGAAGACACCTATCAAAGTGCATTTCGTGTCAGTTCAGACTTTATGAATGCATCACTTACAGCAAATTATCTGATTTCTCTTTATGGTAAAAGTCTAGACGAGGGAGGATTTCAACGTTTTTGGGTGAAGTATGAATTGGGTGAAGCCGTCCATACCAATTTTGGTATGGTAGATTATATAGGAGGTTCAAAATTTTTTAATACCTTCGAGAATAATGACATGATTTTTGCAGATATTTCGTATAATTTTTGATGCAATTTTATCGTATCTATATCGAGCTTACAAATGTGTGTGGGTTACGGTGTAGTTTTTGTCCTACCAAAGAGCTTCCAGATAAACAGATGGATATAGCATTTTTTGATGCAGTGGTTAAACAAGCAAGTCACTATACAAAAGAGATTGCTTGTCATGTGGTGGGTGATCCATTGACCCAGTCTAACTTACACGACTACCTAAATATCATACATAAGCATGGATTAAAAGCACTGCTTACTACCAGTGGTTATTTTTTGAAAAAGCATAGTTATGATACACTTTTTCATCCTTGTATAAAACAAATCAATATCTCCCTCAATAGTTTTAATAAAAATGATACATCATTAAGTTTTGAGCAATATATAAGACCTATTTTAGCATTGTGTCATGAAAAACTTCAAAGAGAAGAAGAACTTTTTATCAATTTACGTGTATGGAATCTTGATGAGAGTATGAGTGAACGAGATTTTAATACAATGCTCTTTGCTAGGCTCTCTTTGGCTTTTGATACCCCTTTAGAGATAGACAATATATATAAAAAAAGACCCAAATCTATACGCCTAGCATCTAAAATATTACTTCATTTTGATAACTATTTTGAATGGCCCTCTTTAAATAATAAAAACTATGGGCATGGCACTTGCCAAGGATTACAATCACATATAGCGATACTTGCTTCAGGAAAAGTAGTACCTTGCTGTTTGGATTGTGATGGGGTAATAGAGTTGGGAGATTTACATCAAGATAGTTTATCCAATATTTTAGATACGAAACGAACTTTAAATATGATATATGGGTTTAAAGAGGGCAAAGCAGTAGAAGAGCTTTGCCAAAAATGTTCATATAAACAAAGGTTCAATACCTAATCATCAGGATTAATCTCTTCAAATTTTGTACCCTCCATAGAAAATTTTCCCATCATACCTGTGTTGTCAAATGCAAACCCTATCATGGATGTACCATAATCAATTTCGTCTGCATCTTTGCCTGTGGTCCAGTCTGCCATAATGATTTTTGTTTGCATATCTGTTTCCCAATCGTTATCATCTAAGATAAAATCTTTAAGTGCTTTATCAGAAGTAAAAGCAATAATAAGTGAGTAATTTTGTAACCCCATTTGCATGCCAACTGAGGCAGCTGTGATGCTATGATATGACTTTGTTTTGCCTTGAATACGCAATACACCTTCGCCATATTTTCCACCAAAAAAGAATCCTGCTTCATTGATATCTGGAAAGATAACATAGCCTTTTGCTTGGTTTAAAAACTTTTTACCACCAGGGACTTCATGATAAAATTTTTGAAGTGCCTTATTTGCATCAGATTCTATCTCTTTGGCTGAGTCAGCAAACGAGAGTACACTTAAAGCCATCATGGCCAAAAGTAAAGTAGTTAGATTTTTTACTATTTGAATACTTTTCATATTCACTCCTCTTTTAAATAACATAGTATTTTATCGTATTTTAGTTGTTTAATTTTACTTTGGGTTTATCTTTTCAAATTTTGTTCCCTCCATTGAGAAAGAACCCATCATACCTTTTGCATCAAAAACAAATGCAACCATTGGATCTTTGTAGTCTTTGTCTATTTCTTCTTTTGAATTCCATTCTGCAATGGTTATTTTGCCGTCGACTTCTGTTTCCCATTCATCATCATTCATAAGAAAGCTATTGAGTGCAGCATCGGTAGTAAAGGCAATAATAAGAGAATATTTTTGTGCCCCCATTTGCATGCCTATAGAAGCTTTTGTCATACTATAATAGCCTTTGGTCGTACGTCCTACACGTAGCACACCTTCACCATAACTACCTCCTACAAAAAAACCAGCCTCTTTTATGCTTGGAAAAACAAGAAAGGCTTTGGCTTTGACTAAAAATGGATCTCCATCTTTAGTCTCAGCGATAAATTTATTGATAGCAGTATTAGCATCTGCATCAAGTGTTTTGGCTGATTTGGCCATGGTGACCGTGGTCAAACCAACGATAAGTGCTAATACTACAGTATATAATTTCATTTTTTCCATTTTAATCCTTCGTACAATCTTATTTTACTTAACTATACAATAAAAATGCATAAATTAATACTATATAATAATATAAATATATAATAAAAAGAAACATATGATAGAAAAATACGCAAAAAGTAGGTTATAATAGTCTTATGAAAGTAGCATATATTACAGATGATATTTATCTAAAGCATCATACAGGTGCAACACATCCAGAATCACCAAAGCGTCTTGAAGCGATTGATAAAGCAATTGCTCCATTAAGAGATTCGTTGTATTTTCTCTCTCCTGTTGCTGTGTCAGATGAAATTCTTGGATGGGTACATTCATTGACCCATATTGAAAACATAAAAAAAGTGAGTCTTAGTGGAGGGAGTATAGATGCAGATACCATTTGTGGTATTGACTCTTATGATGCTGCAGTGATGGCTGTGGGTGCAGGTATTGTGGCACTTGATGGTATCAAGGATGGAGTATTTCAGAGGGCTTTTTGTGCAGTGCGCCCACCAGGACACCATGCGACACCTACACAAGCTATGGGATTTTGTCTGTTCAACAATATTGCTATTGCCGCACGTTATGCACAAAGTATTGGCTATAAAAAAGTGATGATTATAGACTTTGATGTGCATCATGGTAATGGCACACAAGATACATTTTGGGAAGATAATAGCGTATTTTATTTCTCCTCTCATCAAGCATTTTCATATCCTGGTACAGGACTAGAATCACATAAAGGTGAGGGGATAGGTGAAGGGTTTACTGCAAATTTTTTAATGATGCCTGAGAGTACAGACAGTGAATTGCTTGATATTTATGAGAATGATTTACCCCCATTGATCCAGCAATTTAATCCAGATATTATTTTGGTTTCAGCAGGGTATGATTTGCATGAAAGCGATCCTCTTGCACAGTTAAATATTACAACAGAGGGTATACAAAAAATGATAAGAAGCATACTTGACAACGCAGATGTGCCTTTTGTATTTTTTTTAGAAGGTGGCTATGATGTCAATGCTTTAGGTAAAAATGTGAAAGTAACATTAGAAGAGATGCTTAATTAGCTATCTCTTCATGATGTTTTAATATGTGTAGTTAAGTTGGAAAGAAAGTGAATTTTCTTTGTGATCTGTAGTAAGTGTAGAGAAAGGAAGTCCTAACCCAGCAGTACTAAATGTTTTTGTTGCTGTTGGCTCATAGACATAAGCTAGATCAACAGAGAAAGATTTAGAAACATCATATGTTCCACCCACAGTATAGTGATCTTCAGCAGTAGCAGGGAATCCCATAAGGTTAAAGAAGTTTAATCTTGAATCTCTACCTTCAACGACTACTGATGAAGAGTGATTATACCCCACTCTTACTGCCCAGTTGTCTTCAGTATATTGGTAACCAACTGCATAGACATCTCCATCTTCCCAACCAAAGTCACCATAACCTTTTGCACTTGACCAGCTTACTTTTCTGTAATCAAAAGCGATGGTATGTTCACCCATTTCATAAGCGATACCTACGCCATACTCTTCTGGCTGTTCAAGTGTGTCTCCAGCTGGAAGAGAAAGTCTAAATGGTCCTGTTGCAGTTGTAAGTTGACCATCATAGTTCATTTCGATTGAAGATTTGTAGTTCACCCCAACAGTAAGACCTGCTACACCATCTTGACTAAAGTCATACGTTACACCAGCATTAAACCCAAAACCGAAATCTTGAGCAAGACCTGTACCTACATTTGCGATACTTCCTGTTGGTGTTGGCATTCTATAGTTGATGTCAAGGTTACCATATTGAAGTACTGGAGTTACAGCAATACTTAATCCACCTGCTTTGTATGCGATTGGCACACCAAATTGAAGAAGTTGAAGGTTAGTTACCATATTGAAGTTACCAAATTGACCTTGTGTCAATGGCGCAAATTTTGCTTTGCTGTAATCAACACCCATTCCAGCTGTTCCCCACATACCAATTCCGATATACCAGTTGTTATCAATTTTAGTTGCGATTGATACTTCAGGAATCATATTGAGGTTCGCATCACTTTCGTATGCACCTTGTGGAGGTACTGGAGCACCTGGAGCACCATTAAGTGTTGTTGTAATAGTTGGAGCAAACAGTGTTCCTCCAAAAGAAATTTCAGTATTTTCTACCGATGTAATAAGTGCTGGGTTAGCAAGTGCAGATTCTGCACCATGAGATACAGCAATACCTGCGCCACCCATACCACGTGCTTTAGCACCGATACCGATAAGATTATCTCCATTTGTTGCGTGGAGTGTTGCTGCTGTCATTACAGATAATACAATTATTTTCTCTAATGTTTTTGTTGTTTTTTTCATTTTACTTCCTTGAAATGATGGTTTATTAAAATAAGCAAATCTACTTAATTAATGTAATATTATAAATAGAATTTATTAATATAAAATTAAATTTGAAATATTAGAGAAGACAGTTATTTAAAAAAGAGTTTATCAAACGAGGTATAGCGTGGATTTTTCAATCCACTTAGAAAGAGAAAAAGTTATATTTTACTTTTTACAAAAGTTTCCATAGTTGCAACTACTTCTTCAAGTGTTTGCTCTCCTGAAATTACTTCTAAAAGGTTTTTTTCTGTGTAGAATGCTTGAATCTCAGCCAAAGGGTCTGTGTAAATTTTCATTCTGTCATTAAAGACTTCTTCACTGTCATCTGAACGTTCTTCACCTGGTGCAGCTTCTGCACGACGTCCCAAGATTCTTTGTCGTGCTACTTCTTCAGAGACTCTTACTTCTATGACCGAAGTTAGTTCAATATTTTCTTCTTTTGCTACGAGTGCATCAAAAGCAGTCATTTGTTCTGTACTGCGTGGATATCCATCAATGAGTACATTGTTAACAGGTGCATTGTTAATAGCAGAAACAATAGTATTTACGATGATTTCCAGTGGTACCAAAGCACCTTTAGAGATATATGATTCTATCTCTTGACCAAGTTTACTACCACTTGCTACTTCTTCACGAAGCATATCCCCTGTAGAGTAGTGAACGATATTGTCATTTTTTTCTGCGATGATACTGGCATCAGTTGTTTTACCTGAACCTGGCGCTCCGATGATGAGAAATAGTTTTTTCATGGGTTGTTTCCTTATTTAATAATTCGATATTGTAAGGTGTTGTACCCTTACAAGACCTTTGATGATGTTTAATTTGGTGTTGTCATGGGAGAACACTTAAGTAGTTGGAGCTTGTCTAATACGTAAGCTTAACTCTTTGAGTTGCTCCTCTTCTACTGGACTTGGTGCATGGGTAAGAAGACACTGTGCTTTTTGTGTTTTAGGGAAGGCAATGACTTCTCTAATACTCTCTGTGCCTGTCATAAGCATGATAAGTCTGTCAAGACCGAGTGCAAA
>QNZW01000070.1 GCA_003978375.1 Sulfurovum sp. | reverse complement strand
GATTATTTACCAGAATTTGAAATCTATCATAAAATAGCCTTTATAGGGGCAATTATCTTTATTTTGGGTCTTATATATATGTTTTATGTCTTGATTCAAGGATGGAGAAAAGGTGAAAAAGCAACACCAAATCCATGGAATGCAACGACATTGGAATGGCATTTACCTACTTCACCACCACCACTTGAAAATCATACAAAAGTTCCTTATGTAGATTTTCGTCCTTATGAGTATTATCATGGTGAACCAGTAGTTAAATTTAATTACAACACAATGCAAAGGATAGACTAATGGCACATGAATATATACCAGAAATTTCGGTTGATCGTAATGGAAAAGAGCACGAAGTCCAAGGTTGGCAAGGTGACTTTTATGGTGGCAAATTAGGCTTTTGGCTTTTTATGCTCACAGAAGTGATGATGTTTGGAGGTATGTTCCTTGCATTGTCTTATTATAATGTGTTGCATGCAGAAGATTTTATTATTGCTTCGAGTCACCTCAATAGACTCTTAGGTGGTATCAATACAGTTATTCTTTTAATCTCGGCACTTACCATGGGGCTTGGACTGCTTAAAATGAGAGCAGGAGATATAAAGGGTTCAAAATTAATGATTTATGCAACCATTCTTTTAGCTCTTATATTTCTTATGATTAAAGGTGTTGAGTGGAGAGAAGAGTACGAGCATGGTATCTTTTTGTTACATGACAAACTTCTTGTCACTTCTTCTTTACCTTTTGGACAAAAATTATTTTATGGATTGTATTTTACTATGACAGGATTGCACGGTGTGCATATCATGATTGGAATTGGTTTAATGCTTTGGTTAATTAAACGTATTAATGCAGGTAAAGTAACACCTGATCACTACATTTTATACTGGAATATAACACTATACTGGGATATTGTACACCTTATTTGGGTATTTGTATTCCCTTACTACTATATGATGGGAGCAGGACATGGACACTAATAATAGCAGTGCGAGACTAACGCAAAAAGAGTATGAAAAACAAAGATTGGATTACTATAAAGTCATTATAGGATTATTGCTTTTAACAGCATTGACATTTGTGCAACCACATTTATTTGCAGAAGGTTCGACCTTCTTGGCTCAAATGTTTATTGCTTTGGCAAAGGCATGGTTAATTGTTATATATTATATGCACTTAAAAGGGGATAAACTCATTGGATATATGGTACTTTTTTCATTATTCCTAGTGGCGGTTTTCTTTATTATTATTATCGGTATTGATGCACCGAGTTTTCAATATGGAGCTGAAAGTTATATCACCGCTCCGGCATCAGCACATTAAGGAGGTGTTATGTTAGAAGGATTTAACTCTAGTGCAGCAACATTTGCTGCAGATGTTGATCAGGCGTTTTGGATACATATATTCGTTTCAGCAGGTTTGTTTCTATCGGTGATTGTGCCTATGCTCTATTTTACATGGAAATACCGTGCAGATAAGGTCAAAAATGAAGATATTGGACATATCACACACAATACGTTGCTTGAAGTTGTATGGACAGTTGTCCCTATTGTAGCCTTAATGGTTTTTTTCTATTATGGCTACTCTTCTATGCGTGTCCTTAGAACGATGCCTGCTGAGAGTGAAAGTATTGTTATAAATGTAGAAGGTAAAAAATGGTCATGGATGCATACTTATCCTGCAAATAAAAGTGGATTTGTGCATAAAAATGCAGAACTTTATGTGCCAAAAGACAGCAATGTTATCTTAAAAATGCAAGCACCTATTAATGATGTGATACACTCTTATTATATACCAGCATTTCGTATGAAAGAAGATGTGGTACCTGGTCGTATGACAAAACAATGGTTTAAAGCAGAAGTGTTAGGTAACTATGATGTAGAGTGTGCAGAGTACTGTGGTACACGTCACTCTTATATGTTATCTAAAATTCATGTGATTCCAAAAGCAACGTATGATGCGTGGTTTGAAAGTAATTCTAAAGTAGGACCAGGAGAAAAAGAGGTAGCAAAATCAAAAGGACATGAATTGTATGATGCAAATGGATGTGCAGGATGTCACTCACTTGACAGTGATGCAATACTTGTTGGACCATCACTTAAAGGTATTGGAGCAAAACATGATGCACAGTACTTAAAAGATGCGATACTTGTACCAAATAAAGATGTACCAGAAGGATTTACATCAGGAGTCATGCCACCATTTAAGATGTCAGACGAAGATGTGTCTGCGTTAGTTGATTATTTAAAAACTGGAAAGTAATGGTAAAAGATTTTTTTATTGTTACAAAATTTGTCCTCTCTTTGGCAGTCAGCCTCTCTACTCTTTTTGCCTATATTATGGCAACAGGAGAGGTGGGAGTAGATATGCTTTTGTCCACATTTGCAGTATTGCTTGTGGCAATGGGTGTCTCAACACTTAATCAAGTACAAGAATATCAATCTGATGCCAAAATGCAAAGGACAAAAAACCGTCCAATCGCGGCAGGACGAATGACACCTCGTACAGGTATGATAATTGCTGCAATATTGATTACACTTTCAATGATACTTATTTATAGTGTGATTGGGTTTAAGGGTGTGAATCTATTTATGTTTGCATTTATTTGGTACAATGCGATGTATACGCCACTTAAGAAAAAATCTGCTTTAGCAGTCATACCTGGTGCATTGCTTGGTGTTATTCCTCCTGCAGTAGGATGGTTGACTGCTGGTCATGGGCTTATGGAGTTAGAATTTATTGCAATTGGAGCTTATTATTTTATTTGGCAAGTACCGCATTTTTGGTTACTTGTGATGCTATTTCATGGGGATTATAAAAATGGAGGGTATCCTACAGCGATGCGTCTATTTGGACAAAACAGTTTGCAGAGATTGACCTTTGTATGGCTTATATTTAGTATACAAGCAGGGATATTTTTAGTATGGGTTTTTGAGCCATACACCATCACTAAAATTCTTGCATCCATGGTAGGAATTTGGGCATTTGTTTCATCTTTTGAGCTTTTACGTGAAACGTTTGAACTTCACAATGCGCGTTCTGTATTTTGGAAAATAAATGCAGCTTTTTTAGGTATTATTGTACTTTTAAGTATAGATGAATATATTAAACATCATATCTCTTAAAGGAGGAATTAGATGCAAGAAAAAAAGTATACACTTAAAGAGATACTTGATAGCGTCATGTACATCACAAAAAATGGAACCGTTAAAAAAAGAATTATTTTTGATAAAAGTGCTTTAGGAGGAATGGGAAGTAAATGGATTATAGTAGGGTTTGTTCTTCTTCCTTTTCTTGTCTATGTGGCTATTTTTAATGCAAAATCTTTTCACTATTTAGGCATTGCACAGGCCATTGTCTTATATATCGTATTGTTGGTTGTTGCCATGCAAGTGGTGGTAGGAATAAGTTATTTAAACAATAAAAAAATAATGCAAATGATAACACCATCTTGGGAAACGTACTTTCCATCTGTTGAGCTTAAAAATGTGCTCTCTTCGGGGGCAACGCCCTATGTGGATTTTAAAAAATATTATGCACAAGCATTACAAAAAGGGCTTCAAGAAGAGGCGTTACACGCAACATTGAAAAAAGACTTTAAAACAATGCAAGAGGAGCATAAAGATTTGTACGAAGCGATGCATAGAGCAAAAAAAAATGAATAGGAAAAAAATATTTTACATTAATCAATAAATTTGATGATAAAAATAAGAGAAAAATACTCTTTTATATGTATAAAATTATTTATTTTTTCGTCATATGTAACCATTTGTGTCATATAAAATCATTCGATAATCATTTAAGTATTTGTATAATCAAATAAGATTATAATTATTATTGAGTGTTGTAATTATACAACATAGAATTTATACAAGGGGTTTATGTATGCAATCAAACGCAACATTGGAATATGATTATTCGTTGGCAAAAAAGTTTACTTTTTTAACGATTTTGTTTGGAATTTTAGGAATGTTAGTGGGAACACTTATCGCCGCTCAATTGGCATTTCCTGAGCTTAATTACTTATTAGGCGAATATGGAACATTCTCACGATTAAGACCAGTTCACACCAACACAGTAATATTTGGATTTACCGTTTCTGGTATCTTTGCGACATGGTTTTATTTTGGACAAAGAGTCTTAAAAGTCTCCATGGCTGAATCAAAATTTTTAATGGTGGTTGGAAATATACAATTTTGGCTCTATTTCATAGGGGCATTATTGGCAACGATTTCATTGATTTTTGGCGTAACGGCTTCTAAAGAGTATGCTCAGTATGAGTGGCCATTTGATATTGTGGTGGTACTTGTTTGGGTACTTTGGGGTATTAATATCATGGGACTGATTGGGATTAGAAGAGAAAAAGCACTCTATATCTCTGTATGGTATTATCTTGCATGTTTTCTTGGTATTGCTATGCTTTATCTATTTAACAATATGGCTATTCCTACTTACTTTGTAACAGAAGGTCTTGGAAACCCTTTGCATGCTGTTTCTATGTATGCTGGAACCAATGATGCATTGGTACAATGGTGGTATGGACATAATGCAGTTGCCTTTGGGTTTACTGTGCCAATTGTTGGTATGATTTATTACTTCCTTCCAAAAGAGTCTGGTCAAGCAATTTATTCATACAAATTGTCACTTCTTTCTTTCTGGGGACTTATGTTTGTATATCTTTGGGCTGGTTCACACCACTTATTGTGGTCGACTGTTCCAGATTGGATGCAAACCATGGGTTCTGCTTTCTCTGTAGTGCTTATTTTGCCTTCTTGGGGTTCTGCTATTAATATGTTGCTTACCATGAAAGGGGAATGGAACCAACTGACTGATAATCCATTGATTAAATTTATGGTACTTGCATCAACATTCTATATGTTATCAACTATCGAAGGGCCTATTCAAGCGATTAAATCTGTCAATGCGATTGCACACTTTACAGATTGGATTCCTGGACATGTGCATGATGGTGTACTTGGGTGGGTTGTCTTTATGATTATGGCAGCTATCTTCCATATGGCACCACGTATGTTCAAAAGAGAAATCTACTCTAAAAAGCTGATGGAATCACAGTTTTGGCTTCAAACTACAGCCGTTGTACTCTACTTTACATCTATGTGGATTGCAGGGATTACACAAGGTATGATGTGGAGAGCTGTAGATGAATATGGTAACTTAATGTACTCATTTATTGATACTGTAGCGGTACTTCACCCTTACTACATGATTAGAGCACTTTCAGGAGTAATGTATCTAACAGGGTTCTTGATGTTTGCTTACAATATATTTAAAACGATGACTGCAGGTAAAGAATTAACTGCAGAACCACAGTTTAGAACACCTATGGCATAAGGGAGGTATTTATTATGTTTTTTCATTGGTTAGAAAAAAATCCATTCTTTTTTGCTTCGGCAGTTTCGATTGTTATTTCGTTTGCAGGATTAATTGAAATCGTGCCAAACTTTTCACAAGCAGCACGTCCTATTGCAGGGCTTAAACCACGTACAGTGCTTCAATTAGCAGGTAAAAATGTTTATATGAAAGACAACTGTATGTCTTGTCACTCACAGCTTATCCGTCCATTCAAAGCAGAGACTGACCGTTATGGAGAGTATTCACTCTCTGGAGAGTATGCGTTTGATAGACCATTTCTTTGGGGAAGTAAACGAACAGGACCAGACTTGCACCGTGTAGGAAACTACCGTACAACAGATTGGCACGAAAACCATATGTGGAATCCAAAATCTGTAGATGAACGTTCTATTATGCCAGCATATAAACATCAGTTTACAAATGTTGCAGATATAGAAACAGCTTATGCAGAAGCAGTTACTGTGAAAAATGCTTTTCATACACCCTATGGACCTGAGTTTAAGACTACTAGAGCAGCATGGGAAGCACACCGACCAAAAGTCATAGAAGATGCCAAAAAGATAGCAGCAGATATGAAAAATGAGGGTGTAAAAAAGATGTTAGCAGAGGGCAAAGTCCCTGAAATTGTTGCATTGATTGCTTATCTTAATAGCTTAAAATAAAATAAGGAAAAAGTATGGACATAAGAGAATTACAAGGATATGCTTCTTTCTTTATGACCATATTTTTGGTGGTGATGTTATATTGGTATATTGTGCACCTATATAGGTCTGAAAAAAGAGGCGAGCGTGATTATGAAAAATATGGAAACATTGCACTTGATGATGAAATCACAAGTACACCCGTAGAAGATAAACCCGCTTCACAAAGAGATTACACGGAGAAGAATAAATGAATGGATTAATGATAAAATCATTGGCATTTGCGGCAATATTGATTGTTGCAACAATTGCAGTGGTGATGAACTTAAACATTGATGTGACAAGTGATTCAGTCAATGCTATAACAATGGCAGGGGCCATTGCTATTGCTGTTATTACAGCAGCTGTATCAGTAAAATATATAAATCAAATGAAAACAGACACAGCTTCTGGACAATTGGCAGATGAAAATTGGGATGGCATTGGTGAGTATGAAAATGAACTTCCTTCAGGGTGGGCATACTCATTTTTAGCAGTATTTTTATGGTCTATGTGGTATGGGTTTTTTGGTTATCCAGTCAATGCATATAGTC
>QNZW01000052.1 GCA_003978375.1 Sulfurovum sp. | reverse complement strand
GAAAATGGTATTGCTTTGCTACCGTTTCAAGGTAGGTTTTATAAAAAGAATTTTCATCATTATTTTTATGCACATTCCAACACACTATCCCAAAATACTCTGGTATAAAACAATTAGTAGAAAGGCTACTGCTATGATGAAGCTTTGATGGAATAAACATAAATATTGTGTTTAAAATATATGGTGCATCAAGTAACTCTTTACTTGATGCATCTTTTTATGCATCTGATGTTGCAAAAAATTTCCAAACAAGTCCAGCCAATATGGCACCGGCAATAGGAGCGACCCAAAATATCCACAATTGACTAAGTGCTGCTGTATCAGCAAAAAGTGCTGCTGCTGTACTTCTGGCAGGATTTACTGATGTATTAGATACAGGAATAGAAACCAAATGAATCAATGTTAATCCCAAACCAATTGCAAGAGGAGCAAATCCTTTTGGTGCAGCTTTATCTGTAACACCCAAGATAATAAATAAAAACATAAATGTCATAACAACTTCTGTAAGAAAAACTGAAGTAAGATTATATTTACCTGGAGAAAGTTCTCCATATCCATTTGAGGCAAAGCCACCTACTTCAAATCCTGCTTTACCTGTTGCTATCATATACAGTACAAAAGCACCTAATGTTCCACCTACTACTTGTGAAGCAATATATGGAGCTAACTCTTTTGTTGAAAATTTTCCAGCAGACCAAAGTCCTAGTGAAACAGCTGGATTAAAATGTCCTCCTGAAATATGTCCTACAGCATAAGCCATAGTAAGAACCGTTAAACCAAATGCCAGTGCAACACCAGCAAAACCAATACCTAAATCTGGAAAACCCGCGGCAAGTACTGCTGATCCACATCCTCCCAAAACTAACCAAAATGTACCAAAAAACTCAGCACCTAATTTTTTTCCTAATGTCATTTTATCATCCTTGTTTATATATAATTTAATTGGTATAACACTATATTCTAGCAGATGTTTATTAAATTAAAAAATAATTCAATACTATTAAATAGAAAAAAGTAATACTTAGGTAATGCTATCATGTTAAAATACACTCTTTATTAAATACTCACATAAGGAAAAACCTAGCCATGACTTTTATAAAAATGATATTCACTATAAGTTTTGTATTCTCATTTTATACCTCTGTATATGCCAACTCTGAGAATTTATTTTCTGATACGATACCTTTATATGCTATACAAGCAAAAAATACAAACAACAATACCAATACAACAACGTTACGCTCCAAAAAAGTAAATATTAATTTTTCTCTTTTGCCTCAACAACTTTCAGAAACAAATACGACAATCTTTCTTAATCTTTTTGATGATGTTAAGTATCCTTTTATGATTACTAAAATAGAACATTCATCTCTAAGCAATACTACCACATGGAGTGGAAATATTAAAGGAGACAAAGGAAGCAGTGTTGTTATCTCTGTTACAAATAATGTTGCTATAGGGAGTATTCATACAGGTACAAATAAAATTTATAATATCGAGTATATTCAAAATCATATGCATCAAATAGAAGAAGTCAATACCTCTATGCAACCACCCATGCTAGATCCAATCATACCTCAAGAGACAGAAGAAGATAGTTTGAACCATCTTCATAGATCTTTACCTACAGAAGGTAAATCTGCCGATGCTGCTAATGCATTTAACATTATGTATGTATACACAACAGCTGCTAGAAAAACAGTAGGAGGCACCAATGCTATGCAATCACTCATCAATAGTATGGTTTCATATATCAACACCTCTTTTAGTAATAGTCATATGAATATACGTGTACATTTAGTGCAAACCATTGAAGTAGCTTATCCTACAGATTATCCTGGTCTAAATAGCAAGAAAAAATTTTTAAAATCTTTAGAACGATTTAAAGGAAAACACGAAGGCTACATGGATAACATACATACAATAAGAAACCAATACAAAGCTGACCTCGTACAACTACTTGTTGCAAATAAAGGAGGATTAGGTCGAGGGTATATTATGTCTAAACCTTCTCACCATTTTGAATCTTCTGCTTTTTCTATTGTTTCTATTTCTTATAAGTCTTTTTATTCTAGGGTAGCTTCTGTACATGAATTTGGACACAATATGGGCGTTTCTCACGATAGAATTACAGACCATAATCACAACAAAGGCTCTTTTGCTTATTCTCATGGTTACCTCAATGCCAATGGAGGTCATGGTAAAGGATTTTCTACTATCATGGCTTATTCACAAAATTGTCCTATCGCAAAACAATGTCCGCGTATTAATTATTGGTCAACACCTACTCTTACTTATTATCATACACCTATAGGTATACCTAAGGGCAATTCTCAGGCAGCAGATGCAAAAAGAACCATTTTAAATAATGCCAACATTGTTGCAAATTTTAGAAGTGGTGCTCATCCATCAAAAACCACTTGGGTGACAGGGAGATACCACAATAACGAAGATAGAAATAAAACCCTTTATATTTCAGGAGCACAGAAACTTAAAGTCAAAATAAAAGGACATACAGAAAGAGGCTATGACTACGTATATATCTACAATGCTCACGGACAATTAATAAAAATGTTGGATGGAAATATCAATAAAACATTTATACTCACTGGTTCTAGTATAAAAGCTAGATTGAAAACAGACTATTCTGTTGTAGCTTCTGGTGTCACTGTAAGCATTACCAAAATAAAATAATAAATCCAAACTACCTTACATTTTTTGCATATGGTTTTTTTGTATCTATGTTATAATAGTATCTATGATACAAACACTACAAACAAATCATTTTACTTTAGTTCTCTCTGGGGGTGGTGCTTTAGGTATTGCTCACTTAGGCATCCTACATGACTTAGAAAAACAAAAACTTTTTCCTGCTGAAGTTGTTGGTACGAGTATGGGTGGTGTGATTGCTGCTTGTATGGCTATTGGGATGAATGAAAATGAAATTTATCAAGAAATTCAAAAATTTTCTTCTGTTCTAAAATGGATAAAATTTTCATTTCAAGGAAATGCCATTATAGATAATGCTAAATTAGAAACTATTTTTACACAGATATTTGGTAAAAAAAAGATAAAAGATACCATTATACCTCTTAAGATTATTGCAACAAATCTTATCAATGGCAACAAAAAAGTCTTTACAAAAGAGGATGATATTTATATAAAAGATGCTATTTTGACGACTATAGCTATCCCTGGTGTCTTTGATGAACATATGATTGATAATAAACCCTATGGTGATGGATTTTTATGTGAAAACTTAGGTATACAGGAAGCTACTTTTGAACATATACTTGCTGTAGATGTATTGGGTAAAAACTCTTTTGAAAAAGAGTTACCAGACAATTTTTTTAAAACAAGCAATGTACTCGAAATGTTTGAAAAATCTATGCGTTTAATTATCCTCAATCAAACCAAAACACATCTTGAAAATACAGATAAAAATGTTATACTTATTGAACCCATGACCAAAGATTACAAGACATTTCAATTTAATGATTATAAAGCGTTACGCGACTTAGGGCTTGGACTTATATAAAATCACACAATAAGGTTTATTTACATGATAGAACATGGCTTTAGCTATTTAGCACTGCTTATATTCATTGCCTCAAGCATTGTCTATACCCAAACAAAAACACAACACAAACTTTTTGACTATTTACCTGCTATTGTCATTATCTATTTTGTTGTTATGTTGGCTTCTACTTTTGGTGTATGGCAAAAAAATGATTCCATTACCACGACTTATAAAGTAGTCAAATCCAACCTGCTACCTGCAATGATATTTTTAATGTTACTTAGTGCAGATATGCGTCAAATCTTTAAACTTGGTCCTAAAATGTTATTGACCTTTTTTCTGGCCTCTTTGAGCATTGCTTTGGGATTTATAGGTATGTTCATTATTTTTCATAGCTATTTTGACACCAACGCATGGAAAGCTTTTGCCGCACTTAGTGGTTCTTGGATGGGAGGCACTGCAAATATGGTAGCCATACAAAGTGCATTAAATCTGCCAGATGCCGCGATGGGATATACCCTACTTATTGATTCTATCGATTATGCTATATGGGTGATGGTACTTTTAGCCCTTGTTCCCTTTGCCAAAAAGTTTAACCAATGGACAAAATCGGACACTTCCATCATAGATGAAGTTGGCAAAAAATTAGCCTACAAAGAAGCACAAAAAAAACCCATAGATTTTGCTTCACTTTTTTTTCTATTAGGTGTCGCTCTTATGGTATCTGCTTTAGCACAGTATCAAGCGAGTTTTCTGCCTACAACTTCCTTTCTTACTGGTACAACATGGGTGGTGATTACTGCTACTATTGCAGGTATATTTTTTGCTATGACACCATTGGCTAAAATTTCTGGTGCTTCAGAACTCGCCAATATTATGCTCTATATCATCGTAGCATTGATTGCTAGTCGTGCAAACTTTTCCGAACTCTCTCAAGCACCACTTTATATCTTTGCTGGATTTATCATTATCTCTATTCATATTTTGTTTATGCTTCTTTTTGCAAAACTTTTTCACCTTGACCTTTTTAGTCTAGGTATTGCCTCTTTAGCAAATATAGGAGGGGTTGCTTCTGCACCTATTTTGGCTTCGGCCTATTCCAAAGCACTCATTCCCATTGGCGTACTCATGGCAATGATAGGTTATATTGTTGGTACTTTTGGCGGTCTGATGGTAGGTGTCGTACTATCTAAAATTGCACTTTAATCCATCATCATAAAAACCAAAGGGATCTCTAAAGCTTTTCCTCAGGGACAAGCTCAAATTCTCCCATTTCAAAAGCACGTTCTTCTTCTGTTTTTTCTTCTAATGTGTTTGTTTCATTTGTTTCTGTTGTTGCCATTGACTTTTTTTCTTTTTTAAAAAGCTTAAACAAATCAGCAAGTGTTTGGTGCATATCTTCGCGATTGACTATCATATCTATCAGTCCATGCTCAAGCAAAAATTCTGAACGCTGAAAACCTTCTGGCAAATCTACACCCACAGTTTGTTTAATCACTCTTTGACCTGCAAACCCAATAAGTGCACCTGGTTCTGCCATGATAATATCACCAAGCATTGCAAATGAAGCAGAAACACCCCCCATGGTAGGATCAGTTAAAATAGAGATAAAAGGAAGTCCTTTCTGATGAAGTCTATTTAAGGCTGCTGATGTTTTGGACATTTGAAGTAGAGAGTATGTACTCTCCTGCATTCTAGCACCACCTGAAGCAGATACAATAACAAATCCACACTCTTTCTTTATGGCTCTAGTAATCGATCGTACAATTTTTTCTCCTTCAACACTCCCAAGGCTACCACCCATGAAAGAGAAATCAAATACAACAATCTCTACAGCTTCTCCACCTATAGTACAGCTTCCACTCATCACAGAAGAGGTCTTTCCTGTTTTGGCTTTTGCCTCTTCTAAACGTTTTTTATATGATTTTTTATCTGAAAACTTTAAAGGATCTACGGGAGCCAATGTCATATCATATTCAACAAAAGAACCTTCATCTATAAGAGATTCAATACGCTTTTTGGCAGAAATACGAAAATGATGGTTACATTTTGGACATACATTTTGTTGTGCTTCTACCTCTTTATAATACATTAATGAAGTACATTTAGGACATTTTATCCACTGATTTCGTGTCTCTTCTTGTGTCGTTGTGCCTCTTTTGAAAATACTTTCAAACATAATTACTCCTATCTATCTATATTACATTGATGAATTAACGTTTCAATTTTTTTTGCTATTGTTTTTTCTTTTGATACTATAACATAATCCTCTTCAACAATGACTTCAAGCCCCTCACAAAGTGCCAATCCTGCTGCAAAATCGTAAATACGAAACTCCCCCATAAAAAGCACATAATTGACCGAACGTGCATACGCTAAAGAAAGAGCGATAGCACCAGGTGCTCTAAATTTAAGTTTTTCTTTGTCTAATCGTGCTACCAAATGAGGATTGGCATAGGCTTTTTCAAAGAGTCCTACTTCTGCATGAGGTGCGGTATGTGGGTCATGAAAAGTCGAAGAGAAAAGCTTGCCCTGTTGTACACCATCTACGATGGTAGTAAAAAATATATCAGAGTTTCCAAGGTTACAAACGATTGCTTCGTCTAAAATACCCTCTGCATTCACCTTAGCTACAGAAGACCCATAAAAAGGAAAGAGAGAAAGTGCATTGGCTGAACCATCTATGGGATCAATGATAATTTTTGTTTCACCCTCACCAATGATACCTGACTCTTCAGACTCTATCTGACCAAAAGAGCCCAAATACTTGACAAAGATAGCCTCTGCCATCAAATCAAGCCTAGAACTCACATCGCCACCTGCACCTATTTCTGTTTTTTCAAACCAAGAAGCCTCAAAGCCATCTTTTATAGCCAATGCTATCTCTTCATTGGCTTTGATACAGGCTTGTATGAATGGGGTCATTTTATTTACTTTTTATGCTTTATAATCTATTCCCTTTTTTATCTGCCACAATAGTCGGTTTCATACCACGTGGGGCTACCATCCAAAATTTACGAATCTCTGTTCTGAAGTTCTCTAAAATATGTGTAGCTCTTTTGGATCCTGTTTTTGCTGCATAATCTTTAAGCAACGCTTTAAGCTCAAACATCTCAGTATCCCACTCGTCTGTATCTATACGTAGTGCTTCTACAAGTTCAGGGTTTACTTTTTCATAGAAGTTACCCTCTAAGTCATAAACAAATGCTTTACCCCCCGTCATACCTGCACCAAAGTTCACACCTGTTTCACCCAGTATCACAGCTACCCCACCTGTCATATATTCACAAGGGTGATCTCCTGTACCCTCTACCACTGTTGTGGCTCCTGAGTTACGTACAGCAAAACGTTCTCCTACTTGCCCATGTACATAGAGTGTACCACCTGTTGCTCCATAAAGACAGGTATTTCCACCCAATGAATATTCAAAACCAGCATTGGCTGAGCTAATGACAATTTGTCCACCATTCATCCCTTTACCTATATAGTCATTCCCTGCACCATCAACATTAATACAAATACCTTTAGCCATAAATGCACCCAGTGATTGTCCTGCAGTACCTTTCATATTAAGTGTAATAGTCCCTTCAGGCAAACCAGCATTGCCATGCAATGCAACTATCTCACCTGAAATACGTGTTGCAAAACTTCTGTTTAAATTAGAAATTTCTCTATTGAGTACGATAGGTGTTGAGGGATCTTTAATGGTTGGCATCAACTCTTCAATAAGTGCTTGTTCATACTCATTTTGATCAAACGGTTCATTAAATGGCATTTGACAAGTATTATCACCTTCAAGTTTATAAAGTAACGTTTCAAAGTCGAATTTTTTAGCAAATTCATCATCTATTACTTCAAGTAACTCATTTTTACCCACTATCTCTTCAAGTGATTTGTACCCAAGCTGGGCAAGAATTTCTCTCACTTCTGTAGCAATGAGGGTAAAGTAATTGACTACTTTTTGCACATTACCTGTAAATCTTTTACGCAAGTGTGGATCTTGTGTTGCTACACCCACACCACAGGTATTTAGATGGCACACTCTAAGCATAATACACCCTACAAGCACTAATGCACCCGTACCAAAAGCATACTCTTCTGCACCCAAGATAGCAGCTTTGACAATATCTAGTCCCGTTTTGAGTCCACCATCAGTCTCAACAGTCACTTGTCCTCTAAGATTGTTAGCTTTGAGTGCATTGTGGGCTTCTATAAGTCCAAGCTCCCATGGGTTACCCGCAAATCTAATAGATCCTATAGGTGCAGCACCCGTACCACCATCAGCACCAGAGATAATAATCTTATCGGCATAGGCTTTAGCCACACCTGCTGCAATCGTTCCTACACCAGCAGTAGATACCAATTTCACAGCGACTCTTGCATTGGGATTGATTTGCTTCATATCAAAGATAAGCTGTGCCAAGTCTTCGATTGAATAGATATCATGATGTGGTGGTGGAGAGATCAGTGTCACACCTGGCTTTGTAAATCGAAGCGAAGCAATCATTGGAGAAACTTTACTTCCAGGGAGTTGTCCACCTTCACCTGGTTTTGCACCTTGTGCAACTTTTATCTGTATTTCTGTTGCACTTCTTAAATATTCTGGTGTTACCCCAAAACGTCCTGAAGCAACTTGTTTGATGCTAGAGTTTTTTTCTGTACCATAACGACTCGGGTCTTCTCCACCCTCTCCTGAATTTGACTTCGCCCCAATGCTATTCATGGCTACAGCAAGTGTTTCATGTGCCTCTTGCGAGATAGATCCCATAGACATCGCAGCTGTTGAAAAACGTTTAAAGATTGCACTTAAAGGCTCTACTTCATCAATGCTAATGGGTGCTCTATCACTTTTTAACGTATAGAAGTCACGGATAAATTTCTTGTCACGTCCATTTACCAGTTTTTTCACCTCTTCATAATCTTCTGATTTTCCTGATAGGGCTGCTTTTTGGATAGCAGAAATCGTAGGACGAGAGAAGTCATGAAACTCTTCTCCACGTCTGTACTTGTAAAATCCACCCTTATACAGTGCATTTTTCTTCCCTTCAAAATTTGTCGTAAAGGCACGTTGATGTGCAGTATTGAGACGCATATTTATATCTTCATATCCCAAACCTTTTAAGAGTCCATTGGTACCTAAAAAACACTCTTGTACAATTTCATCGCTTAATCCAATCACATCAAAAAGTTTAGAATTACGATAAGAGGCAATTGTCGAAATACCCATTTTTGACATGATTTTCATAAGTCCTGCACCCATAGCACGTCTAAAACGCTTGAGTGTTGCTTTCATTTCGTCATTGCCCTCTTCTAGTTCTTCTACTGTATAGTAAAGCAAATAAGGAAAAATAGAAGCTGCACCAAAACTTATCATTGTTGCAGCTGTATGTGGATCAAATACTTCTCCTGTAACTGCTACAATACTGCTAAGATGTCTTAAATTTGCATCCAATAAATTTTGACTTAACTTTCCTATGACCATGAGCATAGGTATCACTTTTGTTTTTTCATCCAAAGCTCTATCATCCAAGATAATCGTTCTTACACCATTATCTTGTACATCTACAATGATTTTATCCACCAATATGTCTAGACTTTTTTTAAGATCTTTTGTGTAGGTAGTATCATATAATCCTACTTTATAGCTTGGATCATATTTCTCATTGCTAGGTTCTCCAAACTCCTGAAGCAAACAAAATTTCTCAGCTGACATCACAGGCAAGACTGTTTTAAGCCGTTTTGCATGGGCTTCTCCATCTGCTAAAATATTTTGTTGTTCACCAAAGCCCGTATTGAGACTCATGACTGATTTTTCACGGATTGGGTCTATTGGTGGATTTGTCACTTGTGCAAACTTCTGTTTAAAAAAGTCTGTAAAGTTACGCTGCTGGGTCGAAAACGCTGCAAGAGGGGTATCATCACCCATAGCACCTGTAGTCTCTTTTCCTTCAGCTATCATTGGTTTGATAATTTCTCTTAACACTTCAGTAGTGTAGTTAAAGTAGCGTTGTTTTGCTTGCATATCACCATAAGCAGTATCACAAGATTGCACATTTGTATTTGGCACAAACTCTTGAAGATAAGACATATTTTTATTTAACCATTTGGCATAAGGATGTGTCGCTTTTAAATGCTCATCAATATCATGTGTTTTTAAAATTTTTCCATACTTTAAATCAATACCTATCATTTCACCAGATTGCAATCTACCACGCTCTACAATCTCTTCTTCAGGGATTTGAAGTACACCATACTCAGAAGAGATTAACAATCTATTGTCTTTGGTGTGAATATATTTTGCAGGTCTAAGTCCATTTCTATCGAGTACACATCCTATGTATCGACCATCTGTCATACTCACACCTGCTGGTCCATCCCATGGCTCAAAACAGGTACTTGCGTATTCATAAAATGCCCGAAGATCTGCATCCATAGTAGGTGCATTATGCCAAGGTGCAGGTATCAAAGAACGTGCAGCTTTGAAAAAGTCCATACCGTTCACACGCAAAAACTCCATAAAGTTGTCTAGACTTGCAGAATCAGACATTCCTTTTTGAATGACATTTTTCAATCTATCCATCTCTTCATCTGTAAATACATCTGACTTCACTGCTGCCATTTTAGCAGCCACATCAAAGCGATTTGCTGTAATTGAGTTTATCTCACCATTATGTGCTATCATTCTAAAAGGTTGTGCAAGTTTCCATTGTGGAAGTGTGTTGGTAGAAAAACGTTGATGAAAAAGACAAAAAGAGATTTTAAAATCATCATCTGCTAAATCTTTATAAAACTCTTTAATATGCGTAGGCATAACAAGCCCTTTATACGAGATGACTGATGTAGAAAATGATGGGATATAAAAAGTCTCGTCATCCATAAGTTCTGCCTCTATCTCTTTACGAGACAAATAAATGAGTGCTTCAAAACGCTTTGTTGCTACGGCACTTTTAGGTGCAACAAAAACTTGCTTTATGGTAGGCAAAGATGTAAGTGCTTGTGCACCTAATGCATGGGTATCTACAGGTACTGTACGTGTATAAAGTACTTTCAAATCATTATTGTCACAAATTTTATTAATCACATCAAAATCGGTAGGATTGCTAGAAAAGACCATTGCTACAGCATAAACTTCAGGGAGTTCAACATTGTCTTCAGAAGCAACTTTGGCAAAAAATGATTTTGGAAGAGAGAGAAGTAATCCAGAACCATCGCCAGTTTTGCCATCTGCTGCGATTGCTCCTCTGTGTATCATACGAGAGAGTGAAATAATGGCATCTTCCAAATTTTTATGTGAAGGTGTATTGTCTATAGACGCTAAAAGTCCAAATCCACAATTGTCCTTAAATGAAGTAAATAAATCTTGCATATTTAAACCTTAAAATAGAGTCTCAAAGCATCATATAGTGCTTCTAAATGGGGTGGATTATACCCAAAATATTGTTAAAATTTGTTTAAGCGATACAGGCACTAACAGAGCGTATATAGATGTTTAACATCCTTTTAACTATAATAGTAAAAAAATAAAAGGAGTTCTCATCAAAGGGTTTATACTTAGTGTCAAAAAAGCCAAAAATGAAGACTCCATTGCCACTGTTTTGACAGCCACTGAAGTAAGAACCTATTACCGTTTTTTTGGGGCAAGACACTCTATACTTCAACTTGGAAATTTGGTAGACTTTGAAGTAGAAGGTGAAGATGGACGTTTTATGCCACGGCTTCGTTCGCTTTCACATATGGGTTTTCCTTGGCTGTATGATAGAAATAGACTCTTAATATGGCACAATTTTATAAAAAAATTTGAACCTCATTTGCATGATACTGAGGCATTAGACTCTTTTTATTATGATCTTTTACTCAATGCTGCTAAAAAATGGCACAAACAAAACCCCAAACGCATCGTGTGTGAAAGCTATATACATTTACTGACCTATGAAGGCAGACTCTACGACGAAGAAAACTGTTTTATTTGTGAGCAACGCATAGAAGAAGATATCGCTCTCATGCAAGCCTTCAAACCTGCACATCCTCAATGCATCTATAGTCCTGCGCTACCTAGTAAAAAAATATTTGATTTTTTTACACATCAAAAAACAGTATTTTTAGAAGACAATGAAGTGGACTATCTTTATGAGATAGTCATGAAAGGATTTTAGTCCTTTTATTTTTGGGAAGAAGAGGCATTTGGCTTTTTTTGTCTCTCTTCTTGTAAAAATTTTCCCCAATTGAGTTTATTGAAATGCTCATCAAAAACTGCAGGGGTACCTCGTACATTTAAAAATCTTACAGCCTGCACACCTCTGTTTAAGATTTTTTGTACTGTATCTGAGTATTTAAAAGGTTTTTTATCTTTACTTTCAAATGCTTTGTACTCTTGATTGTTCTCTACCATTAGTTTTTCCATACGGACATGCTTCTCTTTATCATTGGTCCCTTGTAAAATCCATTCTGCCATAGCAGGTGCATGTTTATGAAATCGTAAAGGATAAAGAATCACATGCACCTTATAATCATCTAAAAGTCCCTTGGCTTGTTGTTCAAATCTTCTACAGTACGGACACTCTGGATCGGTAAAAATATAGAGATCTTTTTTACCATTTCCATATGAGAAAGAGACACCATCTGTTACTGCTTTTTTAAACTTTGCCATACGTTGAGGAGATTTAATAAAAGTAGAAATTTTTCCCTCAGCATCATACCGTTCTCCCTTATAAAGCACCCCTGTTTTTTTATCGATAAAACAATTTACAGGTTTACCTCTATAAATAAGATCCAAAAAATAGGTATTGTTTTCATCAATACCCTCAATAATTTTCATATAGGGTTTTGATAAAAATTTTGATTTTTTTGAAAGTTCGGCTATTTTTTCTTTACTTAAGTAATGTATTTCTGCCGACAATACTGTACTCAATAACAATGATATTATTCCTATGGCTTTTATATGCATCCGATTTCCTTAAATATATTATTCTCTAAAAAGAATAATATATTTTACACTTTAATGTTTCAAACTTGTCTTATTGTTGTCTATTTTTTGAGTGACTGGTTGTTTTGA
>QNZW01000122.1 GCA_003978375.1 Sulfurovum sp. | reverse complement strand
AGGAAGTAACCCAACGGTTGTGGCAATTAAAGCAGGGGTGATGAACCAAGAAGAGAACAATGGGTTTGTGGTACCAAAAGTATGTACACCGACACCAACTCCAACGCCAATACCAACTCCAACTCCAACGCCAACTCCAACGCCAACACCAACTCCTGCATCAGCACCTATACAAATGACATGTGATGAAGCAAAAGCACCTGTTGCAAAAGATGATACGGTAACTTCTAAGATAAATAAAACCATAACAATAGACGTATTGCACAATGATACTTCAGATATGCCACTTAGAAAAGAGAGTGTTAGGTTAATAGATGATTCAGGTGAACAAGTACCTACAATCGAAGTAGAAGATAAAGGTACATGGTCAGTTGATGTAGATACAGGGAAAGTTATTTTTACACCAGAAGATGATTTAAATGAAACAGTAAGCATACAATATAGTGTAAAAGATAATTGTGAAAATATAAGTAATCAAGCCACAATATCTATAAAATATAAGAGAAACATTGAACAATGTGAAGATATAACAGATAGTGGTGATACCTTTGGAAAAGCGAGTATGTTCTTTTTAATGATACTTATGCTGATAACAGGATTAGTTTATTTGAGAAGAGAAGAGTTAAATTAGAGTAAAAAGTTTTAATCTTCTTAGTTTGAGTTGATTAAAACTTAATGTTTGGATCAAATCCAAAATTTTGTGTAGCAAAGTTTGGATCGGAGTAACCGTGGGAAATAGAATCTCCGCGTAGCATGGTAATGTCCATTTTAGGATCTATGCCTTTTGGGCATACCATGGTACATTCTCCACATAAGGTACAATCCCATACACCATTTGTTTGGATATTTGCTATGAGTGTTTTGGTATCGTCTTCACGTTTGTCTATACTGTAACGATACACACGTGTGAGTGCAAAAGGTCCCAAAAAGTCTGGATTAACTGCATAAACAGGACAAGCAGAGTAACAAGCATCGCAAAGTATACAATCTGTTTGACGTTCTGTACGTTTTTCATCTTTATGATTAAGAGATGCTTCTGTAAAACGATGTAGCCATGCTGTACTTTTTGTTAATGTTTTTGTGGCTTGGTATTTGTCTACTTTAAGATCACGTAGGACAGGATGGTAGTGTAATGGTTCTACCACATCACCATCTTGTACTTTATAGGCACAGGACAAAACCTCTTTGCCATTGACACGCACAGCACACGTCCCACAAACAGATGCACGACACCCTGCGCTAAAAGTAAGGGTAGCATCTTGTGTGGCTTTAATGTGTGTAAGCGCATGAAGGAGTGTCGTTTCACCCTCTAAAAGAGTATATGCTTGGTGTGTATTTGTTTCTGAACGCAAGATATGTATTTGCATATTAATCCTTCCATTGCAACACAATATGCTGCTTAAACTTCTCATCATCTTGGCTTTCAAACCCTATCTTATAGTGTGCACCACGGCTCTCATTACGGGCAAGTGCAGCAGAGATAATCGTAGGTGCAAGAAGAAGAGCATTTGAGAATTCTAAATACTCAATAAGATTTGTATTGTTTTTTTGGCTTTTATCTGCAATGCCTATCTTTTTTTGCATGACTTGCATGGCAATGACTTCTTCCATGGCTTGTGTAAGCTGTGCATTGTCTCTTAGGATACCTACTTTTTCATAAAAGAGTTTTCCTAGATCTAATCTCTTTTCATAGAAGTTGATAAGATTCTCTTTTGTATAAATGGCTTCTATCTCTTTTTTGTCTTGTTGCAGTTGTCTCTCTTCTATTTTTTTATTACTAGCATAGATTGCATATTTGTAAGCATTTTCACCGACAAATTTACCAAAAGCAGTGATTTCCAATAAAGAGTTACCCCCTAGACGGTTGGCACCATGTACTTTGGCATTAGAGCATTCTCCCACAGCAAAACAGCCTTTAATTCCTTTGACTTCTAGTGCAGTATCTACTTCTATGCCACCCATACTATAGTGTGCTACAGGTTTGATGGGGATAAGCTCAATGGCAGGGTCTATATGTTCATGAAGCTTACAAAGTGCTACTTCCTGAGGCAGAAGCTCCATAAGTGTTTTTTCTCCCAAATGACGCAAGTCTAAAAAAACTTCTTTCCCCTTTTGTAATTGCTCAAAAATTGCTCGTGCTACTTCATCTCTAGGTTTAAGCTCATCTACAAAACGTTTGTTATCTGAATTTATCAAGTACCCACCTTCTCCTCTAGCACTCTCAGAAATCAGAATGCTAGAGTGTTTGAGTGCTGTAGGGTGAAACTGAATAAATTCCATATCACTCACCGCACCACCTGCACGGAGTACAGCTGCGATGCCATCGCCTGTGGACCCATAGGCATTGGTAGTATAGCCATGATACAGACTCGCATAACCACCTGTAGCGATGATCACAGATTTGGCATGAATTTGTTTGATTTCTCCTGTGCGAATATCTAAAAATGTTGCTCCCTTGGCTACACCATCAAGCGTGACTAGATTAAGAAGATAGTATTCTTCTAAAAAGTTGATATTTTCTTTAAGACAGGTATCATAAAGCGTATGAAGGATTTTAAGTCCTGTGTAGTCTTGCGCATAACAAGCACGTTTTGCACTGGCTCCACCCATTTGTCTTTGGGCTATTGTGTGTATTGAACTTTGTTGAGGGTTTTTTGTGTTTAGCTCAGAGGATAGCGTGTCATTGTCTTGTAATACATTGTTATCCTCATATCTTTTATTGGCTTCACTGGTTAAACGTGAAAAAGGCACACCTATATGCTCTAACCATGCAATGGTATCGGGAGCATCTGCACACATTTTACGTACCATATCTTCATCACATAAGCCATGTGCAGCCTTGATGGTATCGGTTATGTGTGTGCTGATATGATCTTCTTCCACATTGGCAAGTGCAGCATTCATGCCCCCTTGTGCCATAGAAGTTTGGGAATTGGTAGGGTAGGCTTTACCTACTACAAGTACAGAAGCTCCCGATGCCTTAGCACTTAATGCAGCACTTAGTCCTGCCCCACCACTCCCTATGATTAATACATCTTTCATTCATGACTACTCGTATTATCTTCACAAGGTGTGGTCTCAACAATGCTTAGTGCACAGCCATCACTCTTTGCTCCTGCTTTTAAAAAGGTATCATTGACATTGAGAGAATTGTGTTCTAATGAAGCACTAGAGGTATTTTTTTGTGAAGAACTTTTTTGTGTATAATAAGAGATAATTGCTTGGTCACCACGGTATACATTGATTTCTGTAGCATCTTTAACCATAAGCACAGGAATAGAATCAATACCCATAAATTTTAAAACATTTCTCGCACTGGCTTCTTCTACAGAAATAGGGGTATAGTTGATATGATTTTCTGAAAGATATTTTTTTACTTTTTTACAGTGTGGACAGCTATCTGAGTGTATGAGGTAGGCACCATCATTTTGCATAAAGGTTTTGTTTTTTGGGATGGCAAGGGTACTTAAGGCTAAGAAAATAGCAAGAACAATACTCAAAATAAATAAAAAATCTTTAACCCTAGCCAACAAAGCAATAAGCAATAAAGAGGAAAAAATCCCCAAACAAAAAACACATGGTTCTGGGTTGACAATAAATTGATATCCGATAATGGTTGTTTCAAAAGCAATAGAGGCATAAAGTACCATAAAAAAGAGTCTTTGTGCAAGATTGCTTTTTAAAGAAGCATATCCTAATAGGGTCAATACCGAGACAAAAAAGAGACCAAGGTAGTTGAGATAAATAGGGTTAAAACGTAAAAGTTCTCCTGCTAATTTACATCCAGTAGCATCACAAAGTGAACTATGATGAAGCTTTAAATAGGTCTCTATTGCAATATAAATTAACAGTAAAAATGGTAAAAAAACTCTTGAAAAAAATGGCATTTTTGCTCCTAAGAATCTGTGATTTGATTGACGATTTCACTGGCACGTTTTTTGGCTGCTTCTACTTCATCAAGTACAAGGCTTATTGCCATACGACGTCCTATATGTGACTCTGGTTTGCCAAAAATCCGTACAAATGAATGTGCACTAAAAGCATCATCAGGCACATGCAATACGGGATGATGGCTCTCATTTTTGGCTTTGTAAGCACCACATGCACCTGAGCCATAAGTGGTGTAAGCAAGTGGCAAACCAAGCACTGCACGTACATGTAGTGCAAATTGACTTTGGCTTTGGGTGATGAGTGTTACCATACCTGTATCATGAGGACGTGGACTAAGCTCTGAAAAGTAGACCTCTTCATCTTTGATAAAAAATTCTACCCCAAAAATACCACGTCCACCCAAACCATCTGTCACTGCTTTTGCAATCTCTTTGGCCTTGTTGAGTGTAGCTTGATTCATAGCCATAGGTTGCCATGAGAGAATGTAATCACCCTCTTTTTGAAGATGCCCTATAGGCTGACAAAATGTAGTACCCGTTTCGTTGCGTACTGTGAGCAGTGTTATCTCATAATCAAAAGAGACAAACTCTTCTACGATGAGTTCACTTGCATCTCCTCTGGCTTCTTTGGCTATCTCCCATGATTTTTTTATATCTTCTGTGCTTTTGGCAATACTTTGTCCATGTCCTGAAGATGACATAACAGGCTTAATCACACAAGGAAATCCTATACGCTCACTTGCATCTTTTAACCCTTCTAAAGTTGTCACAAACTCAAAGGCACTGGTCTTAACCCCTAATGTTTCAGTAGCAAAGACACGGATATGTTTGCGGTTCATGGTTTTGTTGACTGCTTCTGCATTGGGAATGACATGAAAACCGCGTTTTTCTGCTTCAAACAGTGCAGAGATGGAGATGGCTTCTACTTCTGGTAAAATATAGGTAGGTTGCTCTTTTTCTATCACTTCAAGGACAGCTTTTTCATCTTGCATATCTATCACATAGGCATGGTTTGCTACTAGGTGTGCAGGTGCATTTTTGTACTTATCTACAGCCACAACTTCTACACCAAGACGTTGTGCTTCAATAGTGACTTCTTTGCCAAGTTCACCAGAACCAAGGAGCATAATTTTAATCGCATCTTTTTGTAATGGGGTTGTAAATGTCATAGAAAATACCTTTGGAAAATAATGTAGTTATTTTAGCGAAAAGTTGGATAAGTTGGGATGAGTTTGGTAAAAATATGTCAATCTTAGTCATATAATTCAAGCACATCAATGGTAGGAGGTATAAAAAAGCGTAAGGGTAAGCCTACTGTGCCTATGCCACTAGTAACAAACACTTGATTGTCACGATAATGATAAAGCCCTTGATCCCATAACACTTTGCCTTGAATAGGAATAATATATTTATAGATAAAAGGGATACGAACTTGTCCTCCGTGTGTATGTCCCACAAGTGTAAGTTTAGCAGGACTTGCAGGAGGATAGCGTAATACAGTATCTGGGTTGTGTGTAAGCACAATGAGTTTGTCCTCTTTTGTGTAGCGATGTAAAAGAGAGATATCATCCTCTTTTGCTCGATGACTCCCTAAGCCTAAAATTGTAATATCATGAAGTGTTACGGCTGTGTTGGTGAGCACCTGCACCCCTGCATTTTCCAATGCCAATGCGATATCATCTTGTATAAGAGTATCAGGATTCTCACAGTTACAGTCATGGTTGCCAAGAACGGCATAGATAGGAATTTTAAGTTCTCTAAAGGCATCAAAAAGTTTTTTGAGTTTTTCTTTTTGTATGCTATCTGTAAAATCTCCTGCTATAAGTAGGGCATCTACCTTGAGGGTCTGTACTTTTGTAACAATTTTTTGGAGTATGGTAGCATCTGTATAAACACCCAAATGTATGTCAGAAATCAGTGCATATTTGGCTTTGAAACCAGTCTTTATTTGATAGTGATGAACCAAAAGTATTTTAGGTTCTATAAATCGCGCATACATAAAAAGCAAAGAGAGAAAAGCTAAAAAATAATATTCATTTTCGACTAAAATATAAAGTAAAGGAAAAACAAACCAAGAGCCATAAAAAATAAGATATTTTATATTTGTCATAGAAAAAGTGTACTGTAATTATATTAATAGAGTTAAAATATAAAAAAAGTAAATAGTAAGGAAAAACCTCACTATTTTTATGATTAGAGTCTAGACTCGTATCTTCTAAGCATGAAGAGTTTTTTAAGAATTTTCTTGCGTGTTGCAATCTTCTCTTTTTTTCTTTTTTCAGTCTTCGTCTCATAATATTGACGAGATCTCGCTTCAGTCACGATAAGGTTTCTATCTGACTGTCTTTTGAACTTTCTGTACGCATCGTCAAACGATTCGCGTGATGTTACTACAATTCCTGGCATAAAAAAGCACCCCCTTTCTGTTCTAGATTTCTCCTTGAAAATTGGCAAAGCCAATCTTTCAATTCCTCTCACTAAAGCTTCGCCACTTGGCTCAGTTGTGTAGCATATTGAGTATGAGTTGTAAACAAAGTGGCAGAATTATATCCAAAGAGGATTAAATTGTGATAAAATTGAAATAATAAAGATGTCCTAAAAGGAGTATTACGATGCAAAAAGTCTATCAATCTTGTTATGATTTAGACAAACGGTGTTACGAAACGTATGGACTTACAGAAGATATACTCATGGAACATGCCGCAATAGGCATGGCAAACTATATACGCCAAAACTTTGCAAAAGGAAGCTCTGTGCTCATTATCTCTGGCACTGGGAATAATGGTGCAGATGGTATTGTACTTGCGCGTCAGCTTCATGGAGACTATGAGGTGCAGTTGTAT
>QNZW01000031.1 GCA_003978375.1 Sulfurovum sp. | reverse complement strand
AAAACATATATACCACCACTTACAAAAAACTGATGCACGGGCTTTTCTTCTATGCTTACTATATTTACGCCATCTGTTTCTACGACACCATAAGGCACTTGAAAATCATACTCTCTTACTCCCATTGTTGCAATTGCGTTATTTGAGAGATGGTACTCCAGCATATTTTCAAAGTTTATATTTGTAAGCAAGTCACCATTCATCACAAAAAAAGGCTCATTTAGTTTCTCTTTGGCTAAGCTCAATGCTCCAGCTGTACCCATGCGTTTGTTTTCATGTACATATTCTATATTTACACCAAACGCACTACCATCTTTAAAATACGCTTCAATGATTTCAGATTTATAACTTACACAAAGAACTATATTGACAAAACCATACTTTTTAAAGTTTAGAATTATCGTCTCAAGTATAGGTTTATTTCCCACTTTGAGCATAGGCTTAGGTATGTTATCGGTTAAAGGTCTTAGACGAGTACCCAAGCCTCCTACCATAAGTACAACTTTATTACTCTTATGTTCTGGCTTTAAAAGTGCATCGACCTCTTTTATGCCTACTAATTTTCCATCTTTATCCACAATAGGTATCTGATGTAATTTTTTAGCCAGTGCTATTTCAAGTATTTTCTCTTTTGTGTCATCTGTGGTGCAAACCGTTGGTGTTTTAAATATAATCGTTTCAATACTCTCATCAAGAGTGAGATTATTCAAAAGACCTCTTCGTATATCTCCATCTGTTAATGTACCCAATAACTTTTCGTTTTCATCTACCACCAAGGCAATTTGCATAGCTCCACTGTCTATGATATTTAAAGCTTCTTTTATTGTAGAGGTTGGCTTGAGTAGGAGTTTTTTATACTTTTTCATCTTCTAGTCCTATATCGTAAAACGACTTTTTTAGTATATGATTTAATGCTGTTTCTTTTAAGATATTTTTTATCTTTATACTTGCTCTTCCCTCACCATAAGGGTTCGTGCTTGTTTTCAAAATTTCTTGAAATTCATGTGAGTATATTCGTTTCAAAGCATTAGAAATCGTTATGGTATCATTTGCACAAGAGATAACACTTTGTGCCATAATTCGACCTTTTTGCCTATCTCCTATATTTATAGTTCCTATCTGAAAACTAGGGGCTTCTGCAAGTCCACTTGAACTATTGCCAACCATCGCATCTACATATTGTAAGGCACTTAAGTATCTAAGTTGTCCTAGTGAGGTAAAGCATACTGCTTTGTCACTATTTTTATTTACATACTCATCTATCATATGGTTAATCACTCTTCCATCTGTATCACTATTTGCTTTTGTAAAGATTATATGTGTATCTTGCAGTGTATCTATTGCATCCAATACGTTTTGAAACTGCTCTTTTGCAGTCGAATTTTCCAGTGTCACAGGGTGAAAAGTCACTAGTATATTTTTTTTATTTAGCTTAAAATCTATGGACTTTTCAAACGCCTCTTTAGTAAGTAATACAAGTCTTTTAATGTTTTCTATTCCCATTCCACCAACATTAAATACTCTATCAGGATGCTCACCCAATTGGATTACTCTATTTCTATACGCATCTGTCGCAGTAAAATGCAAATGGCTCATCTTTGTAATACTATGACGGATAGACTCATCAAACGCCCCCTCAGTAGTTTCACCACCATGTAAATGTGCAACAGGAATACGAGCAATCATCGCAGCACTCACAGCAGAAAATATCTCATATCTATCACCTAGAACTACTAAAATATCAGGGTTTAATTCATCATAAGCCTCTGCAAAGGAGATTTGAGCAAGTCCCATAGATTTTGAGATACCTACAGAAGTATCAGATGAGAGTAACATCTCTATCTTTTTATCTATAGTAAACTCTTTTTCTATTGCCTTATATGTCAAACCAAATTCTGGGCTTAGATGCATACCAGTCACTATAAGTTGAAGTTCTAGACGCTCATCAGCTTCTATCTCTTTCATCAGCCAATACAAAAGACCATATTCAGCACGAGTTCCTGTTACTACACATATTTTTCTTTTAGTCATATCAATTCATCTTCTTCATAATCTCTAGTAGCAACAGTTCCAACTATTTTATCCCATCGCATAGGACTTATTCCATTTCCTGGTCTTTTTATAGTCAGATTTTCTTCACTAAATATTTCACCTTTTTTTATAGGTCTTTGAGTCACTATGGACTTTCTTGCCACCTCTATATTTGGAATTTCACTTTTACTTGGTTTTTTAACACCATTTCCCAAAGCCAATTCAATATTTCGTATAGCTTTTACCATTGCTTTGAGTTCATCTGGTTCTAATGAAGCTTTATGGTCTGGACCCTCCATCGTTTTATCAAGCGTAAAGTGTTTTTCTATACAGCTAGCACCCATTGCGACAGCAGCGATATCTACTTCTATGCCCAAAGTATGGTCACTATAGCCATAGGCCACATCAAATGCTTTTCCAATGCTTAGCATAGCATTTAGATTGACATCTTCCATCGGGGTAGGATACATAGTATTGGCGTGTAGTACAGTTATATTTTTTTTTAACGTTCCTGCGTTTATAAGAATATCTAAGGCATCTTCTATCTCCCCCATATCTGCCATACCTGTTGATAAAATAACTTTTTTCTCTAAACTTCCTATATGTCTCAAATAAGGAAGATTTGTAATCTCTCCAGAACCTATTTTAAAAATATCTTGCAACTCACACAAAAAATTAGCACTTTCAAATTCATCTGGGGTTGATAAAAAGATTATATTTTTTGTATCACAGTAGCTTTTTAATTCTCTAAATGCATCATAACTTAATTCAAGTCTTTTTAGCATATCAAATTGAGATTCATTTTTACTTGTATTCTCTCTTTGATATACTGCTTGTTCTGCCTCTTTTGTTACAAGTAGTTCTGTTTTCCAAGTTTGAAATTTAACCGCATCAACACCGGCATCTACTGCAACATCTATCAGTTTTTTTGCTAAATTTATATCACCATTATGATTGACGCCAGCTTCAGCAATGATAAATACACTCATTTTATCTCCAATCTATATTTTAAAAAATATTTCACATCTTCTTTGCTTTGTTCTTGCCATATTTGATTATATTTATTATAAATTTCTTTATTATATATCTTACCACTGATATAAAAAGGCTTTAAATCTTTTGAGAATTTTTGTTTAAATTTTAATAATTTATCATCCTTATGGGATGTTGTACCTCCACCTAGTAAAACATATTTTATGCCTTTTTCTTTTGCTATGTTAAAGATATAATCTAATAATGCATAATTTGAATTTAATTTGTAGGACATATCTGTATTTGCAGAAAGATGATAATGACATATATCGCGACCATACATAAAAAAGCCCATAGCAATAATACTATCTTCAAAAATAACTTCATAAAGTTTTACATTATCATTCTGAAGTAATTTTTCATAATACTCTTTTTTGAAAAAATAAAAATCTGTTGCATCATTCTTTTTCATTGTTTTATTATACAACTCTATAAATTTATCAAGATTATTACTTTCATTTATGCTAACTTTTTCTCTTGCACGTTTAACTGTATTTCTTACTTTTGATACATAACTAGTGAAAATATTTTCTGTTAAATTTTTCACAACTACTTCTCTATCATAGATATTAAATTCTAAATAATTTTTATATATCAATGGAAAATCATTAAATGGATGAAAGCGTATAAATTCTGCTACTATATTTTCATTGACACATTTCTCATAATACTTTTGTATAGCATTTTCAACAAATACCGAATCTTCGCTATTTGTATAAAAACCACCATAACCATAAGCTGTTTCTAAATCGAAAAAACCATCATTTATAGGAGTAGTCCCGATATTTAAAATTGGTCTTTTAATTGTTTTATTGATAAATATTTTTTCACCCTCTTTATATTCAAAACGAAACAGTTCCTCATTGTCTTTTAGATATAAAGATATATATTCATCAGAATAATAGATATCGTTCATTAAATTTATCATAAAATTACACCACTAGAAATATTCACAACTCTCTGCTCTAAATACTTAGCATTTTCCAAACTACCACATTGACACTCTTTAAACATCTCTAACTCATTCATAAGCTTCCAAATAGGTCTTGTCATAATACCATTGCTATTTGTATATTCCAAAAATTTATCTCTATTTTCAAGGTCTTTTACTATGATGGCTTGTAGCCAATAGTTTGATTGAGAATTTTTTGGCTCTTTTATAAAGTCAATATCTGGTAAAGATTTAAAAAACGCTTCATATTTTAAGGCTAGTTCTCTTTTGTTAGCTACAAATTTATCTAGTTGTTCTAGTTGTGCTACAAGGAGTGCTGCGTTTAAGTTTGGCATACGGTAGTTGTAGCCTATCTCATCATGTCTGTACTCATAAGGATGGGGGATTTTTGCTGTAGTTGTAAGATGTTTTGCTCTTTTAGCTAATTTTTCATTATCAGTTACGATAACACCACCTCCTCCAGAAGTGATAATCTTGTTTCCATTAAAACTAAAAGCTCCAAGTTTTCCAAAAGTACCTGTATGTTTCTCTTTATAGCTACTCCCTAAACTTTCAGCAGCATCTTCAACCAAAGCTATGTGCCAAGTATCACAAATCTCTTTTATCTCATCTATTTTACATGGATGTCCAAAAGTATGCATAGGCAAACATGCTTTTATGATTTTGTTTGTAGTTTTATTTACACATCTATTATTAACTACTTTGCAATTGGCTTCCAAAAAGTCTAAAAGTGATGTAGGACTAAGTCCCATAGTATCTAAATCAACATCCACAAAGATCGGTTTTGCTCCAATGTAACTTATAGCATTACAAGTTGCTACAAATGTAAGAGGCTGGGTTATGACTTCATCATCTTGTGTAACATCTGCAAGTAGTAACGATATATGTAAAGCAGATGTACCATTCACAGTAGCAATGGCATATTTACTCCCAACCCTCTTAGCAAATTGCTCTTCAAGCATATCTACATACTTACCAACACTGGAAACAAAAGTAGAATCTATACAATCATTCAGATACTTTTTTTCATTTCCTACAAAACGTGGTTCATGGAGTGGTAAAAACCCTTTGGTTTTATAGAGTTTTTGAATAAATGCAACAACATTGGCATACATCTTTACATCTTTCCATCAAGGTACTTACCTGTTTCTTGATGTGCAAAATCAGGTATCATTTTAAAAAATACTTTAACAATATCTTCTTTTGTCCAAGACAAGCTCGTTTTTAATGCTTTTATTGTTTGTTCGAAATAATCTAAACGTTCTTCATCAAAATTGGCTTCATTTTTAATCACACCCAAATTCATAAACCGTTGCATATCTAGTGTTTCATTATCGGTAAAAAACTCTTCAAAGTCTTTTTCTCCTGTGGTGTCACTAGCGGCAAACAAACAAGGGTATTTTCCATTAGAGGGTAATGTTTTAGCCAATTCTCTTGCCTCATTTTCATCTTTACAAAGATAGGGTTCATACCCTTTTTCTTTCAAATACTTTATTGCAATATCTGCAAAAGAGATAAGATGTAAATCTTCACTGAGTTTAGGAAAAAATATATCTCTATTCTCTCCAAATATACAAGACATCAAACAGAGCTCACCACTCTCCTTGGGGGTTACAAAATAACGTTTTATATCATTGGGAGCAACAAGAGGCTGTTGTTTGGCAATACGTTGATTGAAACCATGCAACAAACTTCCATCAGAAAAAGCCACATTGGCAAAACGTGCCATAGAGACATTGATATCTTTAGATTTACGATGTACGAACATCTCCATAATTCTCTTGCTTGCCCCCATCATATTCACAGGATTGGCAGCCTTGTCTGTGGAAACACAAAAATATTTTTTTGTACCATTGTCTATAGATTGCTGGAGTGTTTTGTCTGTATTAAAAATATTTGTCTCAACCATACGCATAAGTGTAAAAGGATCTTTTTCACTTCGCACATGCTTCAATGCCGATAAGTTTAATACATAATCATACTGCCCATCTGCCTCAATAAAAGCATCATACTCCAAAGACCCTATATCTAAAGCATAGGTTTTAAATACCCCATCAATATACCCATAAGAACTTCGTATATCACGCACCAGCTCTACCATATTATTTTCTGAGATATCCACCACATGTAATTTTTTAGGGTTGCGTTTGAAAATCTCTTTACTGACAGCCTGACCAATACTCCCCGCACCACCAAGTACTAAAAAAGTAGACTGTTCAATGATTTTTTTGAGTCTATTCTCATATGTTTGTATATCTGTTGTAAAAAGCGCTTTATCTCTACCGATAAGATTTAAAATATCAAACATAAAGTACTCCTTTTTACATGTTATCCTAGCAATTGTTTTCTTACGATACACATAGATTTTTTGACATTATACATCTTCTTTCATGTTTCTCAAAAACTCTAAGAAAAAAACCAAAAAAATAGAAAAGAGTAAAGCTGTAATGAATGTTACTATGACAATAAGTATTTTTTTAGGCTTCACTGGTTTATCTTGTTGAATGATATTTCCGACAATCGTAGTATTGTGGTAATTATGTGCCTGCATAGAGAGTTTGACCAATTTACGTTTTTCCCTAAGCGATGTCAAATCTATTTGTTTTAATTTTTCTAATTCTCGCTTTAACGAAGGTAAAGTAGCACTCATTATCTCCTCTTTTTCACTTTTAAGGTTGATCAAATTCATTTTGTCTTCAGAGACCTTATATTCAAGTCCTTGCATTTGTGTCAGTCGCAAAGCAGCCAAAGAAGCATTTTC
>QNZW01000066.1 GCA_003978375.1 Sulfurovum sp. | reverse complement strand
CATTTGCTTTAGACATTTGTAGTTGTGCTTGAACCGATACATGAGTTGTATTTAAATAGATTTTTGAATGTTAATGTTGGTTCAGAAGATTTTCTTGAACCGATACATGAGTTGTATTTAAATTAAGGTAGCTGTTAAGTTCATTCTGAGTCATGTTATCTTGAACCGATACATGAGTTGTATTTAGATTGGTTATAAATGTTTAATATTTATAGGATTGATATATTATTGACCTATATCAAAGCAATTATGTGTAACTTTAGTTACATTGATAGTAATGATGCAAGAAGGATAGCTATGGCATATTTTCCGATGTTTATGAAGATGGATGGTTTAAAAGTTTTGGTGGTGGGTGGTGGATTGATTGCTGCTGAGAAACTAGAAAAGCTTATAGACTTTACAAAAGAGATCACTGTAATAGCACCACAGATTGAAGATATGACAAAAGATATCATAAGAACACAAGGTTTGATATATCATCAAAGGGTTTACAAAATAGGGGATATTGACGGATTTGATATCGTCATTGTCGCTACAGATACAATAGATTTACATAAACAAATCTATGAAGAGTCAAGAGATAACAGGATACTGGTAAATTCTGTGGACAGCATAGCGTATTGTGATTTTATTTTTCCCTCTTATGTCAAAAAAGAAGACTTGACTATTGCGTTTTCGACGAGTGGTAGTTCTCCTGCATTTGCAAAAAAAATGCGCCAACATTTTGAAAAAATCATTCCAGATACCGTAGGTTCATTTTTGCAAGAGATGAAAACATTGCGTAAGACCATGCCAAAAGGAAAAGAGCGTATGAGCTATTTTGATGCAATGGTCGAAACGTATTTCAAAAAAAATTTTAAATCTTGATATGCGTCAATGGTATAGTTAAGTTAAAAGATTATAATTCCCCCAAATGATGAAAGAGAGACAATAAAATGCCAGAATTATTAAAAGAATCTTTAGAAGTCGAAGGGGCAACCGTTCCTTTTTATACGTACAAAATAGAAGATACGCAATATATTGAGTTTGATACATCAAAATGCGGACCACCTGATCCTATGGTTAATGCTATGGCAGGACTTAATTTGGTGACCCCAAATACCAAGCTTGTGATGATAAATCATAAAAGTCCAGCAGGATTACTCTCTAAAATAGGTGAGAATTACACGATAGAAAGTGAAGACCTTGAAGATGGTCGCGTGAAACTTATCTTTTCTTATAAAACAGGAGAGAGCGAAAAAGCAGATCTTAGTCAAAACTCTTGTGGTGGTTGATACTTTATGACCCCCATATCTAGAGATTTCGCTCCACCTTTAAAACTTATAGCTCCTTTTTTTAAATGGGGCGTAATCTTTTATCTGTTCTCTACTTTGACACTACTCTTTTTTAAACCTACTTTTTCTTATGAGCAGATGGATGTGGCAGGATGGATGCATCTTTTTCTGCTTGGTTTTGTGATGATTATAATCTTTGGGGCTATGGCACAACTCATTCCTGTAGTGCTTGAGGTAGGTCATGAGGTTGTAGATGTTTATTATGTTATCTTGCCACTACTTGTTTTGGGTATCTTGCTTATGGTATCTGGGTTTTGGTTAAAGCCTGTGTTATTGCCGTATGGAGGGCTGTTTGTACTGATTGCTATGGTGATATTTGCTTTTGAAAATATGATTACATTGAAAAAATCAACACTTAAAACACTTACAGTAAAGACAGTTATTTGGAGCAATGTATATCTACTTTTAGGCATTGTTTTGGGTTTTGTTATGGCATTAGGGCTTGTAGGTGGGGTAGATATAGATATCTCGTACCTTCTCAAAGCACATGCTTATGCAGTGCTCGGTGGATATGTAGTGCTTACCATTATGGGATTATCGCTTACACTTATACCTATGTTCTCATTGGCACATGGGTTTGATCAAAAATATGTGCAAAGAGCATTTAGATGCATGATTGTTTCGGTCGCTTTTGTTTTTGTAGGGGCGTTGTTACACATGCATTGGCTTATGTATATAGGGTATGTTTTGAGTTTTGTAGGTATGGTTTTGTATCTGTGGCAAATATATAGTATATATAAACTCACTGTGCGTAAAGAGATGGATGTGTGGGCGAAATTTATGATTTTTGCATTTTTTACATTGATTGTATCTCTTCTGTGTATCTTACTCTATTTTATGACAGGTATCCCAAGTGTACAACATGCATCCATGTGGTTTTTGATTTTAGGGTTTATTGCATCATTTATTTTAGGGCATCTTTATAAAATCGTACCATTTTTAGTGTGGTTTGAGCGTTTTGCTCCTCTAGTAGGTAAAGAAAAAGTGCCTATGTTAAATGAAATGTACTCCAAAGAGGGTGCAACTGTGATGTTTTGGTTTACTGTATCTGGTGTCATATGTGGTGGCATGGGATTACTATTTGAGAGTGATATATTGTTCAAAGCAGGAGGTAGTTTTCTGTTTACAGGAGCGATATTTCTCTATATTACGATGAAAAAGATGTTGGTATATGGTGTGTAAGTTGGATGTTGCTCATAGGAAATACCTTAGAAGCTAATCCATCTTTATTTTATTTGATGGGTTAGAAAATCCATACAACAAACAAAGGAATAAAATTTATGTGTAAAGTTACAAAAGAGAGAGTATTTGAAGCCATTAGTACAGTTATCGATCCAGAAGTAGGGTTTAACCTCGTTGAGATGGGACTCATCTACGATGCAATCATCGATGAGGCATGCAATGTACATGTCGTGATGACACTCTCCACACAAGGATGCCCTTTGCATCAGATGATTAAGCAATGGGTAGAAGAAGCTACACAAAAGATAGAAGGTGTAAAAGATGTTGAGGTAGAAGTAGTTTGGGAACCTGCATGGAATATCTCCATGGCAGATGAGAGTGTAAAAAAAGCGTTAGGGGGCATATAAAACCCCTCTAATAGCCCTGCTAGACTAAGCTAAATTTTCAATGCCATTAACCCAGTCAACCATTTTTGCATTGGCTACGGGACTTGGGGCTTGTAGAAAACTGATAACAAAACTTTCATTGGTGAGTACCACACCAAAAGAGCGTGGTCGGATACCTGCGATTTGTGGGACAAGCAATTTATCACCAAAGCAACACATAATATTTTTAGCATCTAAGATAGTATCTGCTATCTCATGTGTTTCAAGACCACTAGTGTAGGTATAATGGTCAAAAATACCAATATAAATAGCAACAGGATCCTCTTCTATTTTTTCGTAAAGATACGCAATAATTTCATCGATTGTTCGAAATGAAGTTTTTTCCTTAGCAATCTCTTTGGTAAAGAGAGGATAATTATCCATAAATGTGATTTTTTTCATTCTTTTTCCTTTAATTTGTGTTGTTTTTGCCCAAATTATACACTAGGATTGCCAAAATTAGAGATAATTGTATTTAAATGATGATATTTAAGTGTTAATTGGGGTTACTTTTTCGTTGGTTGAGTATTGTATTGATTTTTTCATTTAAATCTTTTTCTGCATCTTCTAGTGCATACTCTTTAAATCCCATCCAATGTTTAACAAAAAGTAACGTAAGCAAAGAAAAATGATGCGCATCAAATATAAAATTCTCTAAATCACTTTTTGTTTCATCAGAAGAGAAGTGTTTTTCTCTCTCTTTGAGTATCTCTTCATATATATTTTCTCCAAAAGAGATAGGTTCTAGCAATTGTAATCCTAACAAATATTGTATAAATGCAGTCATTGTTTTGGAGACTTCTACGGCATTATCGCCATGATAAAGTGTATGCAACACATGTGTAAATAAAAAAGCACTCTCTTTTAAGATATTGGAGGCAACCACTGCTGGAATTTGTGTGCTACTGCTATTTTCCAAGAGTGCGATAGAGTAATGCATCTGTTTTTCAAAAATAATATTCTTGGTATCATTGAGCGCTTGTAAGGCTTCTTCGAGATATTTTAGAGAAGATTTTTTCTCTTTAGTGAGTGCAATGGATTGTTGCTCTTCTCTAAGAATCTCTTGATTGATAAGAGGAAAATTTCGATTTGCATCATTAAAAAGTTGTATACACATATCAATAGACAAGAGTGCAAGATGTATTTTTTTTAAATCTTCTTTCTCTTTTGTTTCTTTCAATAAGGGCAAAAGAGTATGGCGTTTTTTGTTGTACGCATCGTGCAAAGTGTTTGCTGTATAAGCGTAGGCGATGTTGGCATTCATATAGTAAAACCTCTATGTTTAAATAGTATGTAAAATATATATGCTATATACTTTACATGATATTTAGCAAGAGAGTATACCCTCTTGCTGTAATTTGAAGTTTTTAACACTTTACTTCAGCATTTTTTCTATCATAATACCACCAGTTAAGGATAAGGCAAAGCACATAATAGGCAACCAAACCATAAATAGCGTATTCTGCATGACCTGCTTTAATTTGTTGACCAAATAATTTAGGAATAATAAATGCACCATAGGCTGCAATAGCAGCAGTCCATCCCAAAACAGGCCCAGCTTGGATTTTACCAAAAATATATGGTACAGATCTAAATGTAGAACCATTTCCTATACCTGATCCTGCAAATAGAGCCATGAAACCGAAGAAGAATGGCCACCAATAGGCATCTGCTGCTGCTTTTGGACCAGCAGTAGCTGCCAATTCTCTTGCTTCTACAATATAATATGCCACAGCTAATCCAGCAACAATTTGAAGGATGGTACTCCAGGCAGTGACTCTTGATCCACTTCCTATTTTGTCTGCAAGGATTCCTCCTACAGGTCTAATGAGTGCACCCACAAGTGGTCCAAGAAAAGCATAGGTAAATGCATTAATTTCTCCTGCAAAGATATCTTGAATAAGTTTTGGGAAAGAAGCAGCAAAACCAATAAATGAACCAAATGTCATCGTATAGATAATAGTCATGACAAGTGTATGTTTGTTACTAAAAATAGCAAATTGATTGTCAAGATTGTCTTTTAAATCACCTGGAGATAAAAATTTCATTAACAGTAGGGTAATGATGACTACTACAGGTAACACAATCCACATATTGATCTTTAGTGTAATGAGCATATAAGACCCAATACCAGCAGCAACAACACCAAAAATAAGCAACAATATTGTTTTTCCGAATTCTTGGGCAGGATGACCTAAGTCTGGTGTGGCTATTTTGAGGTTATTCATACCGAAGAATACAGCAATCGTAGTGATCATAATAAGAGGTACCCATACCCATGCAGCATCTTGAATATAAACAAGTTTATCTGTATTTGGCATCTGCATCCCTGCAGAGAATACACCAGAGACTAACACCATAGGAATGAGAAACTGCATTACACTTACGCCAAGATTACCTAATCCGGCATTCAGTCCCAAGGCAGTACCTTGTAATCTTTTTGGGAAAAAGTAAGAGATATTTGACATAGAAGAAGAGAAGTTTCCTCCCCCAAAACCTGAAGTGGCTGCTAGTACAGCTAAAGTGATGTAAGAGACATCTCTATTTCCCATTGCCCATCCTGCACCAAAGGCAGGAATAAGCAATAGTGCTGTGGTTAAAAAGATAACATTTCTTCCCCCACCAATGCCTATAAGAAATCCATTAGGAATTCTTAGCGTGGCACCTGCCAAACCAGCGACTGCTGGTAAAGTCCATAAAAGTGAGTTTACATTCGCCCACTCTTCAGGGGTTTGAGGGTTCATCCCTAAGGTAAAGCCCATTTTTTTCATCTGTACAATAAGCATACCCCACATAAGCCATACAGAAAAAGCTAAGAGTAAAGCAGGAATAGAAATCCATAGGTTTCTATTGGCTATCTTCTTACCTTTACTTTCCCAAAACGCATTGTCTTCTACGTCCCATTGTTCTATATTGGTATTTTTCATCTTAATCTCCTGTTTTTTCTTGTATTTGCGTAAGTTCTTCATCTGTAAAATGTTTTTGTGCATATGGGAAGATAATGGTATCTTCTCGGTAAATATGCACCTTTAGTAATTCTAACAGCTCTTTGGCTTGATTTAAAGCCACATCCAAAATAATATAACGTGATTTTTCATCTGGAATTCTTGAAAAAAGGGCAAACATATTAAATGATACCGAAGCCATTTGTATAGATTTGACATGGTCGTCTTCTAGAACATCAATCACATTATAGTTTTCATCTGCTTGTGAATGTTCTCCGTTGGCTTTCATTTTTTTTGAAATTTGTGCAAAAAGATAACGTTCTTCTAGAAGATTGTGTTTTACAATTTGATTATCAAAATGTGTAAAAAACTGTACCAATCTATCATTGATTTCCCTGTCTATTTTCCCCCCTTCTATCATAGCAATGGTTGCTTCAAAAGCATTGAGCTCTTTGGTATATTCATTGTGTTCATCAATGAATTTTTGTAAAAAAGGGTGTAAGTCTTCATAGGGTATTTCATCCTCTTTACTTGGAGGATTATAGGCTTCAGGTGGTGCATATGGAGAGATCCCTCCCTCCATATCTATCTCAATTTCCTCTTCTGTGTTTTCATTTGGGTTAAATTGCATATTCATTATGTTTTCCTTTTTATATTTTTTGAGCTTATCACTGTTAGTCTACTACCTTATGGGCACTGTCATGAAGTAGCCACCACATCCCAACAAAGGTTATGAAGAAAATAAATGCCCATGCACTTGACCAAAGTCCAGTGAATTCGAGTAAATACCCAAAGATAATAGGGGTAAAAAATCCACCCAATCCTCCAAGAACACCTACCATTCCTCCAACCATACCTACATCATCAGGATAATATTCGGGAATATATTTGTAAACAGCTGCTTTTCCAATACCCCAAACCGAACCTA
>QNZW01000140.1 GCA_003978375.1 Sulfurovum sp. | reverse complement strand
GTTACCAAAAAGCAATTTTAGCTGTGGCTTAGGTATCGTAAAAAGGTGCTTTTGTACCTCTGCCTCAACATCTATATGTTTACTCTCACACAAAGGACTGTAGTAGACAATACTCTCTTGTAGTATTTTGGCTATATCTACGACTTCCCCCTCTTCTTTTTTTTGCGAAAAGTTAAGATAGGTTAATGTACTATAAATATCATAAAGCTGTTTGGTACTTATGGAGATATTTTTCAATGTTTTCTGGGTACAATTTTTTTGTTTTAAAGCTTGATTGGTAGCCATAGAAAGCGAAGTAATGGGTGTGTTAAGTTCATGGGTAACATCATTGATAAAACGCTCTATCTCTACTACTTTTTGATGCACAGGTTTCATAAAAAATTTAGACAACATCCATGCAATGATTATCATCACAATAAAAACCACTAGCATTACCTTAAAAATAGTATGACGCAGGGTTTTTAATTTTTCATATAAACTGTGTGTTTGTACCACTACATAGGCAATATTTAAATGTTTTTGAGGTGCATCAGATATCAGTACCATAAAGTCGTTCATTTTACGATACCCCTCTTCTAATTTCATCGTAGAATCAATAAGTTTTCCCTCCACTACCTCTTTTTTTGTATTGATAAGTGCAAGGGTAACATCTTTGGGTATCTTGATCGGCTTCATCGGTGTGTCACTCATATGTGACATAATAATAGAACCTGCTTTCATATCTGCTATATGTTGAAGTGTATAATAGGTTTCATTTTCTAAAGCATTTTTCTGGGCAGTATAATACCAATACCCTACAAGTAAAATAAATAAAAGAGAAGAAACAATATAAAGCCCAAGAAAAGAATAGAAAGACTTTTTTTCAAGACTATTCATATCTGTACCCTACACCTCTTTGTGTGGTTATTTTATTATTTCCTATAATTTGACGCAGTTTTCGTATGTATGAACGTAGTGTAGCATCACTAGGCAAACTATCAAATTCCCAAATATTTTGTATCAACTCCTCACTAGAGATAAGTCTCTTTGGATGTGCAATAAAATACTCCAATATCTTTTTCTCTTTAGGGCACAAGCTCATCTCTTTATCTTTGTTGCTGACTATCAGTTTATCTGGATAATAAATCAATCCTTCATCAAGCACTATAGGTGCATCTTGCTCAATATGAAACAAAACCCTGCTCTTTTCTATACGTAACTTTAACTCTTCAAGTTCAAAAGGTTTACGTATATAGTCATGTGCACCTGCATCAAAAGCAGCTTTAAGATATTTGGTATCATCATATGCTGTGATAATAATAGCAGGTGTCGTATCATTAAAAAAACGTATCTCTTCTAGTAATTCTACACCTGACTTACCAGGTACATTGATATCAAAAATAAACAAATCATAACGCCCTTCATCTATGCACCCTTGTGCTTCTTTTGAGTCAAACACATGAGAAATTTCATAATACTCCCTAAGGTAAGTAGAAACAATATCTCCTAGTACTGGGTCATCTTCCATCAGTAATATTTTCATTTTTTATTCCTGTATCTATATATTAAGTATCTTATACCCTATGCGTGTATATTGTGTGCAGTCAAAATGTTTATATATCATCGCATCAAATAAAGCTTTTTTTTGTATATTATCTAACATATTATAATGTTATTTTTCTCAATCTCAGTGAGTTGGCTATCACCGATACCGAAGAAAAACTCATCGCTGTTGCTGCAATAACTGGTGAAAGTAGTATACCAAAGAATGGGTACAAAACCCCAGCAGCCACAGGCACACCTAAAGCATTATAAATAAAAGCAAAAAAGAGGTTTTGACGGATATTTGACATTGTTGCCTTACTGAGTTTAATGGCTCTAACGATTCCTGTCAAATCTCCTTTTACCAAAGTAATTCCTGCACTCTGCATAGCTACATCTGTTCCTGTTCCCATGGCTATACCTACTTGTGCTTTGGCAAGTGCAGGTGCATCATTGACCCCATCTCCTGCCATAGCTACTATTTTACCTTCATTTTGAAGTTGTGTCACGATATCTGACTTCTCTTGTGGTGAAACTTCTGCTTCTACTCTATCTATGTTTAATCTATTCGCTACTGCTTCAGCCGTGGTTCTATTGTCTCCTGTGAGCATCACTATTTCTAATCCTTGTGCATGAAGTGCATCAATAGCTTGTGGTGTACTCTCTTTAATGGGATCCATCACCCCAATAATACCAGATGCTTTACCATCAAGTGCTATGAACATCACAGTTTGTCCCTCTTTTCTATAGGCTTCAGACTTACTTGATAACCTAGCAACTTCTATGTCTAGACCTTTTAAGAGTTTAGTATTTCCTATAGCAACTTTCACACCATCTACCTCTCCTGTAGCTCCTTGCCCTGTAACAGATTTAAAATTCTCTGTTTTACTTAAAGTTAAGCCTTTTTCTTTTACCCCTTTTACGATAGCTTCAGCCAAAGGATGTTCACTTGATTGTTCTAACGTTGCCACTGCTTTTAAGAGTAAATTCTCATCTACACCCTCTTCAACATCTACTGTTACTAGTCTAGGCTTCCCTTCTGTGAGTGTTCCTGTTTTATCAATTACCAAGGTATTTACCTTTTCAAGTGTTTCCAGTGCCTCTGCATCTTTGATGAGTACACCTACGGATGCTCCCTTACCCGTACCTACCATAATAGCCACAGGTGTAGCCAACCCTAAAGCACATGGACAAGCGATAATAAGTACTGCCACAGCACTCACGACTGCATAGGCTAATCTTGGCTCTGGTCCCCATAGGTACCACACTACAAAAGCAAGTATTGCTATAAGTACAACTATGGGTACAAAATACCCAGAGACAACATCGGCAAGTTTCTGTATGGGTGCACGTGAACGTTGTGCATGGGAAACCATCTCTACGATTTGTGACAGTAAAGTATCTGCTCCTACTTTTTCTGCCCTTATCAGAAGTGATCCCGTGGCATTGACCGTTGCTCCTATCACTTTATCACCCTTTTTTTTCACGATAGCTATAGGTTCACCTGTCACCATAGATTCATCTATATTACTTTCACCCTCTGTGACTACACCATCTACTGGTATTTTATCTCCAGGGCGAATACGTAAAATATCTCCTACGACTACTTCTTCCAAGGAAACATCCTCTTCACTACCATCGGCTCTTACAATACGAGCCGTATTGGGGGCAAGTTCTAAAAGTGTTTGTATGGCAGTATTGGTTTGCGAACGTGCACGAAGTTCAAGTACCTGTCCTAGTAAAACCAATGCCACAATGACAGCTGCAGCTTCAAAGTATACATGTACCAATCCACCATCAAACTGCATTTCAGGCGGGAAAATTTGAGGCATAAAAAGTGCTACAAGACTATACAAATATGCCGCACTCACACCAAGGGCTATAAGAGTAAACATATTGAGATTCCATGTTTTTACTGAGTTTACACCCCTAACAAAAAATGGCCATCCACCCCAAAGCACCACAGGTGTTGCCAAAGTAAATTCTATCCACTGCACCATCTTCATCGAAAGAAAATCGGGTAGCCACTGTGAGGTAAGATCAGCAACCATTGCCAACAAAAAGACAGGTATAGCAAGTAGACTACTTGCTTTAAAACGATGTGTCATATCATCAAGTTCTGAACTATCTTCCTCTCCTACTTGTGCTACCATAGGCTCTAATGCCATTCCACACTTTGGACAACTTCCTGGTCCAATTTGTTGTATTTCTGGATGCATGGGACAGGTATATATAACATCATTACCTTGTTCATTTTTTATGCCTACGGATACTACAGCGTCGTACTCAAGTGGTGCACATGAAGTACAATTCTCATCATCTTTATGCTCGATATATGTTTTAGGATTATTTATAAATTTTCCTTGGCAATGCTCTGAACAAAAGTAATACATTTTGTTTTCATGTTCTGCATGAAATGTGCTATTAAAATTAACATCCATACCACAAACAATATCTTTTATTTTTTGACTCATTATCAATCCTTTTCCTAATTATCTGTTATAGAATAGTGCAATTGTGTGTATGTAATGTGCACACATATATTAGCGCACTAACTAAATACCCAAACTTTTAAAAGAGAATATAAATGCTCTATGCCATGTACTTCTTTCACTCTTAGTATAGAACTCATATATAATGTCATGCACGTTTATTTGAATATGAACACTATAAAAATATATACATCCTTGACTATAAAATTTTATATGTAAAAAATATACACACTCCATGCACATAAAAGTATTATATTTAGTATAGAGGCATATTGACACTTGCCTATATATAGCTAAAAGGAAACGTATGCTTTTAAGAATATATTTTACGGTTTGTATGTAATGCTACTCATAATGTATCTTTTCCTAAAATGATTTTTGTCATCGTAAGCTTCTTGCTTGTATTTGAAGTAAGTGTCATTTTTGCATTTATATATAAAGGATCAATAATGAAACAAGATCGTAGAGGATTTATACTCGGTGCTTTTACAGGTATTGGTGCAGCAGGTGTACTGTATGCTATGAAAAGAACTTGGGATCCACTTCCGAGTGTACAACATGCAGGTGTCACCACCATTGAACTGAGTGATATAAAAGAAAATGAACTCATGATTTACAAATGGAGGGGAAAGCCTATTTTTGTTTTAAAAAAGACACCTGATATCGTTGCAAAGCAGAGTGCAAATGACTTGGCACGAGATATTATTGTGGGAGAAGACCATTATATACTTTGTATTGGACTATGTACCCACTTGGGATGTATTCCTGCTTATAGAGAATCACAACATATTTTTTTATGTGCCTGTCATGGTGCAGAGTATGATGCGAGTGCCATCAATATTAAGGCACCAGCACCCTTCCCTATGCTAATTCCTCCTTTTGAAGTCAAAGGAACGCATCTTACTATAGGTAAAGAAGGAACAGCCTATGCAAAGATGAAGAAAGCAGAAGTACTTGGACTGAAAATTCTTGATTCTACTATCTAAAAATATATTGCATAATAAATGACACACTTTATACACACAAGACTATTATAATTCACTTGCAACTAGAAAGCATTTGGCTTCTTAGAAAAATTATTACAAAAGGATAAACAATGAAAAAATTACTATTAGCAAGTCTTCTTGCATTAGGATTGAGTGCTGGGTATACATACGCAGAAAATAAAGCAACTCTAGAACTCGAACATGCAAACAAGCTTGCAACAGGTGATGATAGTGTCGATGCGGATATGGGTGACATGAAAGCACAAGGCAAATGCTCTGGATCAGAAAAAAAGCTAAAAAACTCAGCATCAAAATGTGGGGCATCCCATAAAGAAAAAAATGCAGGTAAATGTGCAGGAGATAAAACCAACCCAAAAAAGGCACAAAAAACGATGAAATGTGGCCAAGGTAAATGTGGAGGAAATAACTAATAGCCATACTTAAGATAGTCTACTCTTTAGGAAACCTCTAGACTATCTTCTCTCTTTAATTTTCTCTCAATATGCACACTTCATACACACTATTACTATACACTTTGAATATCAGATACTAAAGGAGTATAGATGATTTATACAGTACAAACCAAGCAAGACATAGCTACCATAAAAGATGAACTTGCCAGTAAAGCAAAAGAAGTTGGCTTTGGTGTTTTAAATACATATGCATTTAAAAAAATTTTGGCAGACAAGAATTTTCCTATAGAAAAAGATATTACAGTCTATGAATTATGTAACCCTCCTGGTGCACAAGATGCTCTTTCTCATTTAGCTGAGATTTCTGTTTATCTGCCTTGTCGCCTTTCTCTTTATGAAGAGAATGGAAAAACAACACTAGCTACCATAGGTTTTGAAGATATGCTGAATGCAGTAGAAATGGATAATACCTTTAAAGCACATATGTCTATTATTTTTGAAAATTTAAAACATCTAATGCATAGTTGGGACGACTAAATAAATATACACTTATTATACACACTATTGATTTATACTAAATCATAACAAGATAAAAAGGATAGATTATGAACACTTTTGCTCATGGTTGGAGTATGGGTTTTGGATGGCTTATCCCTCTACTTCTAATAGCCATCTTCTTTTATATATTTCTAGATAAAAAAAAAGAAAAATCCTCTGCACAAGAGATTTTAGATAAACGCTATGCTAGTGGAGGCATATCGAAAGAAGAGTATGAAGAAAAGTCTAAAGTGCTAAAAATACAAAATAATTAGGAATCAAAATGAAATAAATCTTTGGTTAATCTATTGTGATATAATATTTTCACAAAAAAATAAAGGGAAACACCAATAATTCCCCAAAAAGGACTCTCCATGAAAAAAATAACTCTATTTTCTTTAATAGCTTTCGTAACAAGCACTCTCTATGCCCAAACAGGTACGGAAATATTTCAATCAAAATGTGTAGCCTGTCATATGCTAAAGCCCATGATGGATAAAACAAAAATGAAAGCAATGAAACAAGAAGATCGTATGGCAATGAAAGAAAAAATGATGAAAAACATGAAAGCACCTCCCATGAACAAAGTCAGTGCCAAGTTAAAACATGATTTTAAAAATGACAAAAACACTTTTACTACTTTTGTAAAAGAGTACATCGTCCATCCCTCTAAAGAGAAAGCACATTGTATGCCTATGGCCATAGAAAGATTTGGCTTGATGCCTGCGATTGGTCAAGGAATGTCTGCAAAAGATCTCAACACTATTTCAAACTGGCTCTATGATAATTTCACAGACGATTGGGATAAATCTGAAATGAGTAAAATGTCTTGTGGTACCTCTCACAAAAACGGAAAATGTGGAGGAGCAATGAAAAAAGCCAATATGAAAAAATGTAGTGCTGGAAAATGTGGCACAGGGAAATGTGGAGGAAAGTAAGCTTCGCTTTCTTTTCACTTTA
>QNZW01000205.1 GCA_003978375.1 Sulfurovum sp. | reverse complement strand
GCTCATCTTGGATAAAATAAATCATGCATACAGCTGGTCTAAACAACAAAATATTCCTACATGGGTAGGTGCATGGATGGCAAATAATTACAAGCAAATAAACTCCGGAAATACTTTAGAAGATGGCGCACCTGCAGGGGGAGAATACAGTGTCAAAGAGCAAAAAGTGTTTGCAAAGTTCATGAGTGACTCTCTTAGAGCCAAAGGGATACCATACTCAGTTAATTCAGACACCAAGTTTTTCAATCGCAAAACAAATCAATGGTATCACTCTATGAGTGAAGTACTCGACATCATGCTAGGCAGATAAGCTCCTGCCTAGAACAACCGAATAATCACATTATAATGTATTACAAAACAACTAAACGGACTTTCTAGATATTGGTGCTGTTTATTTGTGAATAGTACAAAAAATGCTGTGAAAACCTTATATCATGTATAATATGCAATGGATATCTAGAGTTATGAGTTAAAACTAAGCGAATTATAGGAAATAGACTTGAAATAGACAAGAGAAGAGTTTTTATGAAGTAAGAATTTTGATTTCTCAACCAAAAAGTCTCATTCGATTTTACATGAAAATATCAAATTCCAACGAGGATATTTTCTGCCTCAAAATAGCTATTTTTTGAGATCAGAAATTTTTTACAGTGTATGCACTGAGATTGATCGACTGGACAAAATCCGGACACTTTTGCGTTATTATGGTGGCAAATCTCTGCATTACCAATCACATGGGCAATCTTTGCATCGGTTTTGTGCCGATGGACTCTATATACTCGACGAGCTCGAGTCAGCCTCTCCTCAAACAGACAACTAACTTTTTTGGCTAGACTACAGGAATCAGTGGAAAAAAATAGCCAATTTGTAATAGCTACATACTCACTAATCTACCCAATGCTACAATCTACGAAGCAGGAGATGACGGACTCACAGAAATTAAATACGAGCAAATTTAGCTATTTGGCACTATGAAATATTTTGTAAATTTAGGATGTTTTTTAGAGATATTAAGTGGCATTCTGAACTCTGACTCAATTCAATCTTCCAAACTGATTCCAACATAGGGCTAGTGCGAATCCATATATGGCAAATCTCCACTTATTACTGCACTATAATATGCCCAAAATGCTAATACTTTTCTAGGATTATTCTAATCCAAACTGACATAATATCTTAGCTACAATTAAAGGAATGAGCCATCTTTATCGCTACCCAAAAATTCTGGATAATATTTAAAAGAAGTATACGCATATATACCAATATAGGGTCTAGCAGATTATTTCTAGTATCATATATCATATCAAGCGATACAGAAAATGTGCTAGATACATATTCCATTTAACACAAATTATGCTATAGTGTAAAAACTAAAAAAAAGAGAAAAAATGAAAACATTTTTTTTGAAAGTAATCACTATATTTTTAGTGAGTATGTTAGGTTTTTTGGCCTGTACAAAACATAAAGTAAAAGATAAAAAGATATATATTATCTTTCGTTTTGATGATCCTTCAGCCTATACTTCGGATGTGATAGAGAGTAAAATACTTCATATTTTTAAAGACCACAATCTTTCGCTTACTTTTGCTGTGATTCCCTATAGATGTGCTGGTGACCCTATAGATGTGAAACCACAAAAAGTAGTGCCTTTGACACAAAAAAAAGCAAATTTACTTCAACCATTTGTACAAAAAGGTACACTTGAAATAGCATTGCACGGGTATTCTCATCAGACACGGAGCAATGAAAAATGGACAGAATTTGCAGGTATGCCTTATGCTGAGCAATTAGACAAACTCACAAAAGGAAAAAAATTATTAGAAACATTGTTTACACAAAGAATTACAAGTTTTGTACCACCTTACAATGCCTATGATATCAATACGACTAAAGCGTTGAAATCTTTACAATTTCTAACCATTTCGGCAAATGAAGAAGGTATAAAACCAAAAAATTTTGGCTTAAAATTTATATCTAACACGGTCACCCTTGACAAAGTGCAACAAGCAATAGATGATGCAATGAGTGAAGAGGAGAAAAGGTCATTTATAGTGGTGATGTTTCATGAATATAACTTTATGAATATAAAAATGCCTGGGGTGGATAAGCCAGAGATGAGTTTTGAAGGTTTGGATGAACTTCTAACCAATTTACAACATCAAAAAAATATACATATTCTTTCTTTAAAACAAGCCAGTAAAATATATCCCAATCCATAAAAAAGAGTCATTTATCTTCTATAAATGATTTTTAGCTATGATTTAGATTAAGTTAAAAATTAAAAGGTCACCATTATGATGAAAAAACTCTTTTTTATCAGCTTGCTTTTGTTGCTGGTAAGTTGTAATTTAGAAGATAAGGCAAAACGACAATATGAACGTTCCAAGCATGATTATGAAGAGTTTGTTGGAAAGTATGATAGAGGAGAAAAACCTTTTACGGTTTCTTATCAAAAAGATGAAAGTGCAAAAACACCTTTGATTGTGGCAGATTGTAGTGAAAATGAATCAGTAAAAACGATTTATTTTACCACACCTGCTCAAGCCCATCGTGATATTTTTAAAGCACTTAAAAACTTATATAGTTTTCCAAATGAGCATATATTGAAGCCCTCTTGGGATATGCGTTATGTGTATCCTGTGAGCGAGTATGTCAATAATGAAGAGGGAACCAATTATGCAAATCATGCCAAATTTACAGGCTTAGATGCAAGAAAAGGGACAGATAATCATATTATAGGTACAGAAGTCTCACGTCATGATGCAGCAGGCAGTGTAGTACAATCAAAATGTCTGCACAATAGCTTAACTGCGGGTACAACACTCAATCTTAATGATGCACCAGAACAAGCACTAGAATATGCAGGTATCTCTTCTTCTTTTGCGTATGAGATTGATGAAGTCAATCATATTCAACCTTGGCACGCTAACGCAGAAGGAAATCTTGTCATACAAGCATATTTTGATATACCAATGTATCAAAATTTTGAAAATAATATAGGGGGAAGTGTGGCATTTAATCTTTTTCTTTATAACCCAAAACTTAAAAAATTTCTTAATTATGTGATTGGTATTTATGCTGCAGGAGAAGCATGGGAAGTGGAAAAAGCTGGTATTAGGTTTGATCCTACGACAGAAATAGTTCATGTTGCAACTGTGATTAAAAAGAATTCGTGGTGGTCTACTATTTCTTTAAGATCAAAATCTATTCAAGAGGTGTACAGCCGACCAAAAGAGACAACAAAAGATGATGGAACATGGAATAATTTTTATCGTGTAAATATCTCTTATCAAAATTTATTAGCGGTACTTAATGAATTAAAAAGAAACCCTCCCAAAGAGGTAACAAATCAAAATTTTGGATTGAATCCCCAAGATTGGGAAGTGACTTCTCTTTCTGTTCAATATGAATTAGAAGAACAAGGTGGAAAAGCTTTATTTTCAGGATCATTTAGAGGATTTGAAGCATATCTGAGTCAAAAGCCACTATAGATACCTCTAAAATATTTTATTTCGTGTAAAAATATGACAATATGACATATTTTTACTTTTCTTTAAAAAGCTTGGTTATAATTTATCTATCTAATAGCAAGGGATAGTGTATGGAAGAAGCAAAACAACTTTTTAAAAAACTTAAAATCCATACACTCTTGGATTTGGCATTAATCACACCAATTTCTTATAATGACACAACACTCTCTACCTCACTTGAATTAGGAAAAATTAATACTTTGGAAGTAAAAGTAGTAGACAGTAGTATCTACGGAGGAAAACTTCGTGTCACCTTCAACCTTACTCAGTCAGGCAGAAGACTCTCTTCGACATTTTTTAGAGTATCTCCTTATCACTATAAGCTTTTTGAGATTGGCTCACAACATGTGATACAAGGAAAACTCGAAGAGTATAAGGGATATTTACAAATGTCTCAACCAAAATCTATCAAACAGATAGGAAAGATAACACCTAAATATAAAACCGTACTAAAAGAGAGTGAGATAGCTGCACTTATAGAGATGTATATTAGTGAACAAAACCTTTATAATGAGGGTCTAGATAGCAAAGAAGTCGCTACACTGATGCATCTACACTTTCCCAAAAGTATGGAAGAGGTATATGAAAATGGAAGTTTAAAGAAAGAGTTTATAGCTGTTCTTAAATTTGTTGAAGCGTACAATCATCTAAAAAAACTTCGAGGAAAAAGAGTAGATTTTCCTGCACTAACAGCACTCAAGGGAAAGATAGAACCTTTAATCGAAAGATTACCTTTTTCGTTAACCAAAGAACAAAATGAGGTAATCGCACAGATACAAGAAGATTTACAAAACGAAGAGAAAGCCACTAAACGTATGGTAGTAGGAGATGTGGGATCTGGTAAAACCATGGTTATACTTGCTTCTGTGATGATGGCACTGCCACAAAAAAGTATTTTGATGGCACCTACGTCCCTTTTGGCTTTACAACTTTATGAGGAGGCTAAAAAATATTTGCCCTCTGGTGTCAAAGTGGCACTTGTTATGCAAGGAAAAGAGGAGGGTGAGTATCTTGAAGCAGATTTTATCATTGGGACACATGCTTTATTGTATAAAGAACAGTTGCCAGATGCTTCTTTAGTAATGGTAGATGAACAACACCGTTTTGGTACCAAGCAACGAGCCAGTTTGGAAACACTGGTAAGTAAAGGTGATAAAAAACCACATTTTATACAGTTTTCTGCTACACCCATACCACGTACACAAGCAATGATGGAATCAGAACTTCTTGATGTAAGTTTGATTACTACAACCCCTTTTGAGAGAGAGGTGCTTACACAAAATATTACAAAAAAAGATTTTCCTAATTTGTTGACACATATCAAAGAAGAGATTGCACAGCAACATCAAGTATTGATTATCTATCCTTTGGTAGAAGAGAGTACAGAAGTACCCTATCAATCGCTTGAAGAGAGTAGAGGCTTTTGGGAAGAAAAATTTGAAAATGTTTATGTCACGCACGGAAAAGACAAACATAAAGAAGAAGTGCTTTTAGCGTTTAGAGAAGAGGGAGATATACTCTTGGCAACCACAGTAGTAGAAGTAGGTATCTCTTTGCCAAGATTGACACTTATTGTGATTGTAGGGGCAGAACGTCTAGGACTTGCCACGTTACATCAACTTCGAGGAAGGGTAGGGCGTAATGGCTTAAAGAGCTGGTGTTATCTTTATTCCAATGTTAAAGCCAATGAAAGACTTATACAATTTACACAGACAAGCAATGGATTTGATATTGCAAAATTAGATTTAAAATTTCGTGACAGTGGAGATATTTTAGATGGCACAATACAAAGTGGTCAAAAATTTAAATGGTTAGATATGTCTGAAGATGAAGCGGTAATACATCGTGCAAAAAATAGATTATCGCTTCACACTTAAAAAACGGAAAACTCCGTTATTTAAGGTATGATTACGTTTAGTCCCCATGAACTTATACGTTTTACTTTGGCAGTATATTTTGTCTTATCTGTAGAGAGTGTTGCTTCTCCTTCCTTCATCCATTTACCCTTTTTTACGTTGTAGTATGAAAGAGGCAAGGTAGCAGGTGTAGATAAGAAAGTGGCTTCTACTGGGAATGTGAGTGTGATAGTACTTCTTGCTTTTAGTTTAAGTGGATTGTTTTTATTATCAATAACTTTAAGATTGATATAACTATATGCACGAATATTCTCTGTATTTTCCTCTGTTAATCCTGGCATTAAAGCTTTACCTAGAGGCGTATTAAAACGGTGATAATCTATACTTGCAGTAACCGAAAACAAATAGTCTTTACCCTTTGAGGTATTATAGGCATTGGATGGAAAGTAAACTGATGCACTGCCATCAGTTATCACCTTTTCATTTAAGGCAAGAAAAGCATGTGGAGAAATCTTTTTGATTTTTATGGCTTTGAGTGTTGCATCTTTTGTCAAAGAATGTAGTATGCGACTATTATCAAAATAATTTGAATGATTTACATTTAACATTATTTTTGACGTTGAAGATACATTCTCTAGACTATATGAACCATTACTATCGGTACTTGTATATTCTGATTTTGTACTTATCACTGCACCCAAAATAGGCTTATTTTGTGTATCTGTAATGGTACCAGAGATTTTGTATTTAGTGGTATTGTTGATGTTTGTAGTGCTGTTGTCTTCTGTTTCATTGTTTTCGGTATTGCTATTATTCATGTCGCCATTACCACTTGTTGTGCCACCCGTGCCATCATTGTTGTTATTGTTGCTACTATTATTATTGTCACCATTGCTACTGTTGTTGTCAACATTGTTATCAGATTCATTCGTATCTGAAATAATATTTAGATGGAATGTTTTGTCCGTATATAAATCTAAACTCCATGATTTAAGTGCAGAAATAGTGCCTTTATAGACGTATACTGTTGAAGTATTGTTTTCTTTGGTTAATGTAGCATTTGTGTTTGGTATCCACGTATCTGTCGCCTCATTAAAATAAGAAAGAGTAATATTGTTAGGTCGCTTTGAAATGTTTGTATCTACGGGGAAAATAAGTGTTGCCTCTTTATTTGAGGCAAGGTCTAAAACATTTCCTTCTTCATCTACCAGTTCAATACGCATATAGCCATAAGAGTTTATTGTATTTGTGCTATTGTATTCTCTACCATTTTCAATACCTGGCATGAGTAGTTTGCCTTTACGCGAACTAAAAGGATGATAACTCATTTTTGCATTAATGGTTCCTACATATGCATCATTTGTAGACCGAAGAGTGTAGCCACTTGCAGGAAGATTGATACTAGCATATCTTGTAAGTCCTGATGTATATTGCTTGATGTATGCACCCAAATTAGACGAAAAAGATACCGTTTTAATAGGTTTCTCTATTTTCATATTTACAGTAGTGTTTTTCTCAAACGAAGTAAGAATACGGCTATTGTTAAAGTAATCAGCATTTTGTAACTTAATAACTACTTTTTT
>QNZW01000093.1 GCA_003978375.1 Sulfurovum sp. | reverse complement strand
CCTAATTATCTTCCCCATTCATGAGTTTATCCATTAGCTCTTTGACCGTCACAATCTCTTGCAAACGATAGCCATTTGCCCCCGTAAAAAAAAGACCAGACGCTGCAATACCATCATATGCATCTGAAAGTCTATCGGCAATACAATACCCTACGACTTTTGCCTCTTCACCACGGTTACATGGTGCCACACAATTGGATACACAGGCCACCTTAGGTGCTGTGCCTTTTTCTATATCTTCATGAAGTTGTGTCTTTACGCCACGTGCTGGGTATCCTACAGGTGATTTAAAGAGTTTTATATCTTCTTCTTTTGCATTGATAATAATATTTTTCATCACTTCACTGGCATCACATTCTACTGTACCAATAAAGCGTGTTCCCATCTGCACTGCATCTGCACCGATTTCCATCATCTTCACAATATCATCATGATCCCAAATACCACCAGCAGCAATCACAGGCATAGATCCCCAATTTTTTGCTTCTTCTATCACTGGACCTAAAATATTTTCAATTTGATTCTCTTCCAAAAAACATTCTTCATATTTAAATCCTTGATGTCCTCCACTAAGTGGGCCTTCTACAATCACTGCATCAGGAAGTCTGTCATGTGTTTTTTTCCATCGTTTACATAAAATTTTAAGTGCTTTGGCTGTAGATACAATAGGCACGAGTGCTACATCAGGATAATTTTTGGTCGCTTCTGGCATAGTAAGAGGTAATCCAGCACCAGTAATAATAATATTGGCTCCTGCCTTACACGCATCTTCTACCACACGGTTATACTCATTTTGTGCATAGAGTACATTGGCTGCCAAAGGTGCATCTCCACATATCTCTCTAGCATTATCAAATATTTTTTGCAATGCTGGATAAGAGTAAAAATTAATCGCATCTAAAGGTCGTTCATCTTTGCCAACTGTTTTTTCTACATAAGCTCTTTTTTTATAGACACCTGTTCCCACAGCAGAAATAACACCAAGTCCTCCCTCTTTACTTACATTTCCTGCAAGTTGATCCCAAGATATACCCACACCCATTCCTCCTTGAATGATAGGTTTTTCAATCACATATTTACCAATTTTGAAAGACTTAAATTCCATTATATCACCTTTACTTTTGCAAATCTTTTTTTGCCTACTTGTAAAATATATTCACCTTTGTCTAAATTTAGTTTTTCATCACTTATTTTCTTTTGGTCAATACTTACAGCATTTTGCTTGATATCACGTCTTGCCTGTGAAGTAGAAGGTTCAAGCCCAGCATCTACGAGTGCTTGTGCTATCCAAATACCCTCTTGCATCTCAAACTCTGGGATATCTGTAGGTATATTTTTTGCTTTAAATACGGAGTTGAACTCCTCTTTAGCTAGTGTAGCCAACTCTTCATTATAAAATCTTGTGGTTATCTCTAAAGCCAAGTTTTCTTTTGCCACTTTAGGATGAACAGTACGAGATGATACATCTTTTTGAAGTTGTGCGATATCCTCTAAAGACATCTGACTTAACAATTCATAATATCGCCACATTAATGCATCTGAAATTGAGAGTATTTTTCCATAAATATCTTTAGGTGCTTCTGTAATACCTATATAATTATTGAGGGATTTACTCATTTTTTGCACACCGTCCAAACCCTCTAAAATAGGCATCATTAATACAGCTTGTTCTTTACCTACCTCGTAGGCACGTTGTAGTTGTCTGCCCATAAGAAGATTAAATTTCTGATCTGTCCCACCAATCTCAATATCAGACTGCAATGCTACAGAATCATAGCCTTGTAGAAGTGGATAAATAAATTCAGAAATAGAGATACTTTGTCCATTTTTATATCGTTTTTCAAAATCATCACGTTCAAGCATACGTGCCACATTAAAAGTTGTTGTCAATGCTACCATCCCAGATGCACCCAATGCATCAAGCCAAGTTGAGTTAAAAACCACGTCTGTTTTTTCTTTATCTAGTATATTAAATACCTGGTCTTGATAGGTTTGAGCATTCTTCATAATCGTCTCTCTATCTAGCACTTTTCTGGTTTCTGATTTTCCAGTAGGGTCACCAATGGTTGCGGTAAAATCGCCAATAAGAAGCTGTATCTTTGCTCCATGATTTTGAAAGGTTCTCAATTTTTGAAGAAGTACGGTGTGTCCTAAGTGTAAATCTGCTCCTGTAGGGTCAAAACCTGCTTTAACTGTATAGGTTGTACCGTTATCATAGTATTGTGTTACAAGCTTTTCAATACGTTCCATATCTATGATTTCGACTGTCCCTCTACCTATCTCTTCTAGTGCTTGTTTTATCATTTTTCTACCTTACTTATTATATGCGTCATCCAAATTAATAATCTCAATCAATTTACATTTTTGTGATATTTGCATTTCAATCAAAGATTTTTTACCCTCTTGACTCTCTACGTCTATTTGACAATACTCTGCGCGTTCACTGCTTTGTATGCCAAGCTCAATGGCTGTAACATTTAAGTTTAAATCGCTTAATTTACCCAATAAATCAGCCAGTACACCTTTTTGATTTTGTAAACTAATCGTAAGTCTATAGTGTGAAAGTTTTTCGTGACTCCATGCCACAAAAAGCATTTTTTCTTCGGATAAAATATTTGCATATGCCTTTTTACACAACTTATGGTGTATAATAGCTTTACTATCCTTATAAAATGCAACAATTTGATCGCCTACTTTTGGATGACAGCAATAATCAAACTCTACCCCATCTAAAGATTTGTTTGTAAAAAAATAAAAATGTTCTATCTCTTTACGTACAGGTTTCTTGTAGCCTTTTTTAAGGAGTTCCCAAAAACGTATCTCTTTGGTTCCCATGTACCCTGCAACTCTATGAATCACTTCTTTATAATAATCGAGTTGATTGGGTAATTTATAGATACTCTCTTGAAGTTCTACCCTTTGGATAAATTTTTTCATCGATACACTGTTTTGAGAAAATAATGTGGCTAAAATATTGTAAGCACTTAAGGTATCGGACTCTTTAATACGTGTTCTACATACTGAACGTATACCGTCTTGTGCTTTAGATGTTTTTACTGCATCTAACCAAGAACAATGAAGATGGGGTGTTTCATCTTTTAAAATTTTCACAATATCACCATTTTTCAGTACACTCAACAATGATGCCTTACGTTTATTAATCAGTACTTCACTAGCATTTTCTCCTACTTTAGAGTGTATAGCATAAGCAAAATCAAGCGCTACAGATCCTTTGGGTAACATATAATAATCACCTTTAGGAGAAAATACTGTAATATCTTCTGAAAACAGATCACTCTTTGCGAGTTCATAAAACTCTTCAATCGAATCATTTTGATAGTGCAGACTCTCTAACCATGACAAATTAACACCATCATCACCACCATTTTTATATTTCCAATGTGCTGCTACACCATACTCTGCCAATCTATGCATATCTTGGGTACGTATTTGGGCTTCAGTGATGCCTTCTTCGTTAAACAGCGTTGTATGTATGGTTTTATAACCATTCTCTTTAGGTACAGCAATATAGTCTTTAAATCTTGAAATCAACGGAGTAAAATGCAAATGCATTAGACCCAAAACCCTATAACATGCTATAGGATCTTTGACAATGATACGTATGGCTAAAAGATCTAAAATTTCTTCTATGCTTACCCCTTTTCTATGCATTTTCATATAAATAGAGTAATAATGTTTTACACGTCCAAAAACTTCAAAATCATCCTCTAAAAAACCATCTTTTAGCATTAAAGTTTTGACACTTTGAATAAAGGCATTGAGTCTAAATTGTAAATTTTGTGCATTGGCTTGTATAAAAGTATCTATTTGCTTATAATCTTCAGGATAGATAATGGAAAAACTTAAATCTTCTAAATGATTTTTTAAACGTGAGATACCTAACCTATGTGCAATAGGTGCATAAACAACCAAAGTCTCTTCTGCAATACGTTTTTGCTTCTCTTTAGACAATGCATCAATCGTCAGCATATTATGGAGTCTATCACATAATTTAATGACTAAAACACGTATATCTTTAATCGAGGCAATAAGCATTTTACGAAAGGTAAGAGCAGAGTTAATCAATCTCCCATCTGAACTAGAAGGAAGTAATTCTTCATCACGTATCTCTATGATTTTAGTAAGTCCTTCAACCATATGTACAATATCGTCTCCAAACTCTCGCTGTAGATCTTCTATATCAAAAGCTGTGTCTTCTACCACATCATGCAAGAGTGCGGCTTGTACCATCATTTCATCATTTGAAAAGGCTGCAGTGATTGCTGCTACAAGTATAGGGTGCACAATATAGGGCTCTCCACTTTTACGTGTCTGTCCATCATGTGCAGTCAATGCAATGTCTAAAGCTTTAAGCGTAGAAGGTAAAGGTTGAGGCACTTGCTCCCAAAGTAGCGTTTTTGCTTCTTCTATACTATGTATATTTTGTGCTTTAGCAAGAAAAGCATCCAAGTGTATTAACTCTCTAAACTTATAGTAATTTTACCTTCAGCAATCTCTTGTAATGCGATATCTGCATATTTCATACCTGTGATATCTATTTCTAGCACACTTGGTGCACCATTTGCAATGGCTTCAGCTCTTTTACCTACAGCATTTGCAAGTAAATATTTATCAAAATTTACATTTTCAAGTGCTTTTGCTGTTAATTCTTCTGTTCTCATTTTATTTCCTTTGAAAGTATCATTTATTTAAGTATTACATTGAATATATCAACGACTATACATTATTTATTTAACCATTGAGCATAAACTCATATCGCCTTGAATAATAGACAAAAGGTTACCCTTTTCAAACATATTACATACGACAATAGGCAATCCATTCTCTTTTGCTAAGGCAATAGAAGTATCATCCATAACCTTAATATGATCACTCAATGCTTGGTCATAAGTAAGTGTTTCCAGTTTTACTGCATCATCAAACTTATTAGGATCTTTGTCATACACACCATCTACTTTTGTAGCTTTAATAAGAAGCTCAGCTTCTATCTCTGAAGCCCTTAGTGTAGCTGCTGTGTCTGTTGTAAAATAAGGGTTACCGGTACCCCCAGCAAATATGACAACACGACCTTTTTCTAAATGACGTCTAGCTCGACGTACAATAAATGCTTCACCAATCTCTTTCATATCTATAGCAGACTGGAGTCGTGCCTGTAATCCAGCATGTTCCAATGCTTCTTGTATAGCTACACCATTAATCACGGTTGCCAACATTCCCATATAATCACCAGATGTACGTTTAATAATACCATCAGCCGCAGCAGATACACCACGAATAATATTACCACCACCTACAACAATACCTACCTCAATACCCGCATTTACAAGCTCTTTTATCTCACCAGCAATGAAGTTTAAGATTTGCGTATCAATCCCATAACCTTCTTCACCAGACAATGCCTCACCAGAGAATTTTACCAAAACACGTTTAATCAAAATTAGCCTTTTATATAGTTTCGCGATTATATCTAAAGCTTGATTATGGAGGGTTTAAATTGGATGTCCTCTATATACTTATCAACTTAAGTGGATTGATATGTTTAGAATTCTTTGTGGCTTGAAACATCAACTTATGAGACACCTTTCCTACCACATAACCTTTTCGTATCTTTGCTCCTACATGTATTGTAGGTGCAATCTTAGAAAGTCCTGCATAAACAGTGTGTATGCGTCCATTATGTGCCACAACGACTACTTTGCCAAGCATACTACTTTTACCTGCAAACACAACTTTGCCATTGAGTACATTCTTTACTTTTGCATTGGCAACAGGTGCCCTTAATGTCACAGATTCATTAAAAATTTTAATCTTATAAATAGGGTCAACATAGGTACCAAATCGTTTCACAAGCCTACAGCCAGGAAGTGGAGAAATGGTTTTACTTCCTTTATAGGCATAGGTTTTTGATTTTTTATACGAAGAGTTTATTTTTTTTATTTTTGCACTCTTCTTATATTTTTTTCTTTGTGCGATTCTTGAAGCTTTTTCTGCTTTTTTCGCTGCAAGTCTTGCAGCTTTTTTTGCCGCTTTTGTTTTTGCCAATTTGATAGCTGCTCTTGCTTTTCTTGCTTTCTCTTTTGCCAATCTTTTGGCTTTTCTTATCTTTCTTATACGCTCTTTTTCTAGCCGTATGGCTTCTTTTCTTGCAGCTGCTCTTTTTCTGGCTTCTTCCACCTCTTGTTCATGCAAAATATTGAGATTTGCCAATGTACTACGCAAAGATGATTGTTTGTCTTCTAAATTTTGAAGTTTACTTTGATATTTCTCTTCATCCACACCAAGTTTGGCAATCAATTTTTCTTTTTTTTGCTTTTGTTTATGGTATAAATCTCTTTTTTTGGCAATACGTTTAAGAGAATTTTTTGTTTTATTGCGTTGATACTCTTTATCTTCTTTCTTTTTTTTAAGTGTTTTTATCTCTTTTTTTAATGCTTTTAACTCTTTTGCATTTGATTTTTTATATGCTTTATACACTTCATAAGAGATAATAGAATCTTCAGTTGTATACTCAAATTGTTGTAGTGCAAACACAATAGAAAACTGCTCTGCAAGAAGAGAAGTAAATGCTTTTCGTTTTGCTTCTATCTCTTTTTTTGTAACAGAAAGTGTCTTTTCAGAATCTTTTAACTCTTTTTTTAAAGCAAGATATTCTTTTTCTCTTTTTTCTTGATTTTGTTCCAATATTTCTAATTTTTTTTCAAGAAAATTGATATCTTTTTCTTCTTTCTTCATATCACTTGCAATTTTGTCTAACTTTTGACTTGTTTTTTGTTTGGCCAATTTGGTGACTGAAAGATTTTTTTTAGAATCTTTTATTTTTGTCGTTGTTGAAGCACCTTGCAACGTCAGTATAACGATGAAACAATAAAAAATGAAGGACTTCACTCCTCTACTCCCTTGGCAGAAAATACCACAAAATAGACTGCAATAATGACTATAAATAGAGCAGAAAAGAGAAGAATACCTATATCACTCATCTTAAAAAT
>QNZW01000115.1 GCA_003978375.1 Sulfurovum sp. | reverse complement strand
GGGATCGGGTGATGCTAATGCTATATTGGTCTTAGTAGCAACTCTATTTTTTCCAACTTTAAATCAAATAAAAAACTTTCATAGTCAGGTGATAACGATAACTCTTAAACTTAAGGGTCAGGAACTAAATCCAACTTATAGGGTAAAGCTCTTACTATAAGAGTAATCTATATATGTATTGTATTACATTAAATATTAGGATATAATGGTATCACAATACATAGGAGAGTCATAGATGTTAATGGAACTCTATAGAAAAAGCCATAGATTTGTAAAGCAAAATAACCTTGCATATAAACGTTACTTCATAAAACAAAACAACTTTGAGCATAGACTCACCATACTCATAGGTGCTAGAGGCATAGGGAAGACCACTACCATCGCTCAGTATATGTACAGTAACCACGTAGGTGATGAAGCACTTTATGTGAGCCTAGATGATATCACGAATGCTCAATTTACGATGTTTGAGATAGCTGAAGCTTTTGAACTTGGTGGGGGAAAGCTTTTGTGTTTTGATGAGATACATAAGTATAGCCATTGGTCTGCAGAACTAAAAAGTATTTATGATACCTTTCCAAAACTCAAAATCATAGCTTCTGGATCATCTGCATTGGAGATACACAAAGGTACACATGATTTAAGCAGAAGGGCTTTGGTCTACACGATGGTAGGTATGAGTTTTAGGGAGTTTTTAGAGATGCATTATGGCTATGCATTTGAGACTTACAGCTTAGAAGAGATTTTGCAAGAGCATAAAAGTATAGCCGATACGGTAGTAGATGCCTTAGAGATAAATAAACACAAGGTTGTTGCGTTGTTTAGAGATTACTTGAAGTTTGGATACTACCCTTACTACTTGAGCTTGGCAAATGAGACGATGTTTTTTCATACGCTTAGACAAAACATCAATGTATCCATAGAAGCTGATTTGCTAAATATCTATCCCACTCTCAATGGAAAAAGTATAAAGAAGATAAAACTTTTACTAGCCATCATCATGGAAAATGTACCTTTTATGCCAACCATAAGTAGCTTGAAGTCCGCCATAGATGTGAGTGATGACAGAACACTCAAAGAGTACCTTGCAAAGCTTGATAATGCAGGACTCATCAAGCTACTTATGAAGTCGTCACTTTGCATGAAACACTTAGATAAACCAGAAAAAATTTACCTAGCAAATACAAACTTGATGTACATAACAGAGCCAGACATAGGCAATGTGCGAGAAACATTTTTTATGAATCAGCTTAGTAATTATTACATGCAAAAAAATGATGTTGTATCAAAAGGCATCTATGGTTCAAAGGTAGGAGATTTTTTTGTGGAGGAAAAATATACCTTTGAAATAGGAGGCAAAAATAAAAGCTTCAAACAGATAAAAAATATCACTAATTCATATGTGGCTGCAGATGACATAGAAGTAGGTCATGGCAACAAGATACCGATTTGGCTCTTTGGGATGATGTACTAATGGTGTGTTTAGAGAGATTTTTGGTATGATGTGCATATGAAAAGTATAGTAGAGTATTTACAACAAAAAAACATTATTTTCAAATCACTCAAAGAAATCGCACCTAAAGAGTTGGGTTCACGCAAAAAAATAGGACTCTATGTGGGGGTGGATTTAAAGGGGTATTATGCCGATGTTATGGTACTCGAAAAAAAGAGCAGGGTATTGCGAAAAGAAGCAGAAGAGCTGATGCGTTTACATGAGAAGTTAGAAAAATATATCGATAGCAGTATCAAGAAAAAATATATCATTATAAAAGCACCTTTATGTTCAAAAGCAAAGGCATTGTTGGAAATAAATGGATGGAAAATATGGCATTATGAATAATATACTTTTGGCTGACATTGGCAATACCCATTTTCATATCTATGATGGTAGAGAAGTAGAACATCTCTCGCATGAAAATGCCATAGAGAGATATGCACATCTGCCTATGCAATATATCTCTGTCAAGCATTCACTTGGAGAAAAGATAGAGCATATTAAAGTTTGGGAAAATATCTCATCGCAACTATATATCGATGGAGAGTATGATACGATGGGTGTCGATAGAAAAGCTTTGTGTTTGAGCCATAGTGATGGGGTATTTGTTGATGCAGGATCAGCTATCACAGTAGATGTGGTAAAAGAGGGGAAGTATAAAGGAGGCTTTATATTGCCAGGTTTAAAGGCTTACCTGCAGAGCTACAAAGCTATCTCTGCTGTGCTTGATGTAAGCTTGGAAAAGAAGCTGTCACTTTGTGCATTGCCATTCACAACAAAAGAGCAGATAAGCTATGGTATAATCGCGTCTATAAAAGCACTCATAGAGAAGCATAGTGGGGTAGATATACTTTACTTTACAGGTGGAGATGGAAAGTTTTTATCAACATTTTTTGATAATGCGCTCTATGATGAAACATTGGTCTTTCAAGGTATGATGAGGGCCATTAAGGATAAAAAGATATGTTAACAATAGCACTTCCAAAAGGAAGAATAGCAGAGCAAACACTAGAAATATTTGCAGAAATATTTGGTGGAAAGTTTGTCTTTGAAGGACGTGAACTTATACTCAATATGGGTGAGTTTCGTTTTTTAAATGTACGCAACCAAGATGTACCAACCTATGTAGAACACGGTGCAGCTGACATTGGGGTGGTAGGCTTAGATGTGATTACAGAAAAAGAGCTAGACATCATTCAGCTACTTGATATGCAACTAGGTCGTTGTAAAGTTGCTATTGGTATCAAAAATGAAGATGAGCTTGATTGGAATCGTCCTAATATCAAAATAGCAACCAAAATGGTAAACATCACAAAAAATTACTTTGCCAAAAAGGCAGTAGGGGTGGAAGTGGTAAAACTATATGGTTCTATAGAGCTTGCACCACTTGTGGGACTTGCTGATGCCATCGTAGATATCGTAGAGACTGGTTCTACTATGAGAGAGAATGGGCTTAAAGTAGCAGAAGATATTATGGATTCTTCTGCACACCTTATAGCCAACAAAAATAGTTTTTATGCCAAAAAAGAGGAGATACTCTCTTTATATGCACAAATCAAAGCTGTTGTAGAGAGTCGTGGCTAATACTCCTGATTCCCTTGACCTTTATGCTAAAGTAGAGGATCTGCTTGGTGTAAAAGAGTCAGCACCTCGCCTTTATGCACACTACCTTCTTTTTTTACAAGCAATTGATTTTGATACATTATTAGATGTAGGATGTGGTTCAGGAGATTTTTTGCAACAGATGCAAAAAGCTCTTTCTGTTCCTACTGTTAAAGGTATTGATTTGAGTCCTTTAATGGTAGCAAAAACGCTTGATAAAGGTATCGATGCAACATGTATGAATCTTTGTGAAGCACAAGAACAATATGATGTTATTACTGCTGTTTTTGATATGTTAAACTATTTAGACAAAGAAGCATTGATGCATTTTTTAGTCTGTGTAAAAACACATCTTAATGAAGGTGGATATTTTCTTTGTGATATCAATACGTTGTATGGTTTTGAAAATGTGGCAGTAGGCTCTTTTATCGCAGAAGATAAGACACGGTTTCTTGCAGTTGATAGCGACTTTGAAGAGGGTAAATATATTTCTGAATTTACACTTTTTGAAAAAGAGAATCAATGTTTTGTTAAATCACAAGAGACAATTGGTCAATATTATCATAGTATAGATGAAATTGTAAAATTAAGTAATTTAGAATTGCTGGTGGATGATGAAGTTAATTTATATGATTTTGATATGCCCGATAAGGTGTTTTTAGTATTTAAAAAAGTTTAGACACATGAAGATGTGCCCAAACGCAATAAGATTATTTTAGATTTTCAAATGGGTGTTCAACCACATTTTTTCTATCTACGATATATGGAATAAGTGCTGTTTGTCTGGCTCTTTTGATCGCTACAGTGACAAGCTCTTGATGACGTTTACAGTTTCCTGTAAGACGACGAGGCATGATTTTAAATCTTTCACTCAAACTAAATTTAAGTGCGCCTAAATCTTTATAGTCAATAAAGTCAACTTTTTGTTCACAATATTTACAAAATCTCTTTTTAAATTTTCTTCTTTCTGCCATGGTGTTCTCCTAAAACGGTATTTCATCTTCGTTGATGTCGATTTCTGGGATGTTAGATGCTTGACTCTCTTGTTGTGGTGCAGATTGTGCTGGTGCATCATAAGCTGGTGCTTCTTGTGTAGGTGCTGGTTGTGCATATGTGTCATCTGCAGGTGCTGCATTGTAAGCACCTTGCTCATTATCACTTTTGCTTCCTAGCATTTGTAGGTTTTCTACTACAACTGAATGCTTACTTCTTTTGCTCCCATCTTGTGCTGTCCACTGATCAAGCTTGAGTCTTCCATCTACTAAAACTTTACTACCTTTACGTAAGTACTGATTTGCAATTTCAGCAGTTCTACCAAAGAAAGTGATATCTACAAAAAGAACTTCTTCTTTTTGCTCACCTGTTTGAGACTTAAATTTACGAGATGTTGCAATGGCAGTATTACCAATGGCACTCCCACTTTGTGTATATCTCACTTCTATGTCTCTAGTAAGGTTTCCTGCTAAAATAATTTTATTGTACATTGTAAGGTCGCTCCTCTACTTTGATTATGCTTCTTCTTTTGTTTCGGCTTTATTTGCAGCTTCAACAAGTTTATTGAATTGTGCCATCTCTTTGGTGTTACTATATTTTACAGTCAAAAACTTAATCACATCTTCGTTAATTTTAAGATTTCTTTCAAGTTCTTGAATTAATGTTCCCTCTGATTTATAAAGAAGAACAGTATAGTAACCTCTATCATTTTTTTCTACAGGATACGCAAGTTTTCTCATACCCATATCATTTGTAGCGAGTAATTCACCACCTTCTTTTGCAAGTATGTCTTTTACTTTAGTAATTTGTGTTGCAATCTCTTCATCTGTGAGTGTAGGTTTAACAACAAACAGTGTTTCATAACAATTAATCATGATTGTTTCCTTTTGGTTTTATAGCCCATATAAAATGCGGATCACACGCGTATCCGTCCAAAAATGAGCAAGAATTTTGGAAGCATCATTTTATCCTAAAGTTACTTTATTTTTTCTTATATTTGTGTAGGGTGCTGTACCACTACAACATACCTTAGAGGTATCCTTGCAGTTTAATTAGCATACTATATATCAGTACTTCCTTTTGTGTGGCAGCAGCCTTTTTGATAAGTAGCTCACTCTCTAAAAGGTGTTCATAAATTTTCAATAATGAGGAAGATTTTACACGCAATGCTAGTTGTGCTTTTTGTTCTTCTATCTGTTTAGGCAACTTATATCCTAGTATGGCAGCAGAGTCTACATGTCCATTGAGTTTAATATACGCATGAAATAAAAAGATCTGATTGACAAAATACTGCGTTGAACGCAAAAGAGAAGCTTCGTCTTCACCAATTTCTAGTAATGTGCTAATAGTCGTGGTGATAGGTTTTTTATTAAAAAGATCAATAAGCAGTTGTTCTATGGCAAGTGGTGCAGTAGAGTAGACAAGTCTGTCTATGTCTTTACCCGTCACTTTGGTGCCTAATATGGCTAGTTTATCGAGTTCGTTAGCACAAAGTGCTAAATTGTTATTGAGCACAAGCATAAGATGTTGCAAAGCATAATGGTCAATATCTAGTTGTATTTTTTGTGCTTTTTGTTGCAGTACAGCGATACCATCACGAATATTTGGCTCAAAAAATCGTACCCAAACACCACCTTTTTTATCTGTAAAGGCTGCCTGCATAGAGCGTGCGTCTTTTGCTGCTCCTGCGTAGCCATAGATGAAGTAATTGTCAGGATTTTTATTGGCAAGTTCTACCAGTATATCTAGCTCTTTTTTGGGTATCTTTTTTTCATGTTTTACCACCACAAGGTTGGTGCCCCCAAAGAGTGAACTTTGAGATAAAAAATTCTTTGCCTGTTCAAAATGCCACTCATCATGGTAAAGTGAGAGCATAGAGGCTTTGGCATCTAACTTTTTGATATACATATCTATATAATGGTCTATCATATAGCCATTTTCCCCATACAATAACACTGCTTTAGGCAATGACTGTCGTAAACGTTGATCAAATTCTCTTTGGTACATTAGGAGGCTACCTCAATTTAATTTATATGATTATATCAAAAGATCTTCATCGGATATTTTAAAAAATAAAAATGAGACTTATTGTCCGTTGTCTTTATGTCATCAATTATGTAAACTTAGTGTTATGAAAAATAAAGATGAAGAACTTTTAAAAGAATTAGCCAAGAGAATAAGAAATCGTAGAAATGAACTTGATTTATCACAAGAAAAGTTGGCTTACAAATGTGAGTTTGATAGAACGTATATTAGTTTATTGGAACGAGCGAAAAGAAACCCATCTTATTTAAGCTTAAAAAAGCTCTGTGTTGGATTAGAGATAGAATTAAATGAACTTTTAGAGAAGGAGAAATAATGACTAGAGTTGAATTGATAGAACTAGTTGTAAATACATTTGGTGATTATGGAATTAAAACAGTTTCTAAAACTGATGTAGAAAAAGGTGCATATCTACCGAATATAAGGCAACGAGAAATTATGTCTTCTTTGGATTTTATTCCAATGCATGAGAAGTATATATACATTAAAGAATTATTTACAAATAGAGATTTAAAAATTTCGTATTATCCTTCTGAAAGAATAGGTTCTGGAAGGAGTGCCGAAATTAGAATGGGTTTAAGTGACTTAATTTCTTATATAAATATAGGTGATGAAATATTATTTACTAAAGATAATGAAAACATATTTATCTATAATTTATCCAACCTAATAGATGATGATACAGTAAATGAAGAAAATCTTTATACTCAAATTGATATAGGATTATTGAGAGAAAGAGCGACAAACATTAATGCTAGACCTACTAGAGTTGAGCAAACTATTAGTGTATTTCCTCGAAATAATATGTTGAAAACATATGTAAAAGAGCGTTCAGGCCATTCCTGTGAGATGCCTAATTGCGATTATACAGGATTTAGT
>QNZW01000102.1 GCA_003978375.1 Sulfurovum sp. | reverse complement strand
TAGCTTCTTTCACAATTATTGCTACACGGAATAATATCTCCTAACATTTATTTATGGCGTAAGCCAAATGATTCTTGTAGCAATTTTTTGACTCTCTTTTTCTTATCAAATATTAAAAGCGCTCTTAAATTACATATTTAATTCGTACGATACTATGATTTTGAAATTTATTTGGATTAAAATAGATATTTTTTGAAATCTGCAAACTTTCTGCAAACTAATTTTATATTATTCCCTCGTCAACAATGTAGATCTTTTTCCCTTAAAATAGTTTACTATTTTGTCTATCATTGTTGACACCTTTTGAAAGTATTTAGAATTTTTTGAGAATATAGTATTTTTAAGTTGCCACGCTACCTCTTTTTTTTTGTGGTAACTTCTTATATTTCCCCACTAAAGTATTATTTGTCTTGTAGCAATCTCTTTGGCCTCTTTTGGATTATGTGTCACATAGACTAAAGTAAATCCCATTTTTTCTTGCAATCTAACAATCTCTTTACGCAGTGTCTCGTTAAGTGCAGTATCTAAACTAGACAGAGGTTCATCCATCAAAAGTATTTTTGGAGAAGTTGCTAAAGCTCTAGCTAAAGCTATACGTTGTTTTTGTCCTCCTGAGAGTGTATCAATAGAACGTTTTTCATACCCTTGTAATCCTACCAATTGTAGCATCTCTTTTACTTTTAGTTTGCGTTGTTCTTTGGTCTTTTTTTGCATGATGAGTGCAAACTCAATATTGCCTTGAACATTAAGATGTGGCCAAAGTGCTAAGTCTTGAAAAAGCATACCTACCTCTCTTTGCTCTGGGGGAATGCAGATATGGTGGTTATGTGTGGCTAAATGTTTATCAATTTTAATATCTCCACTAGAAGGAGCAATAAATCCAGCAATAAGGCGAAGTAAAGTGGTTTTGCCAGATCCAGAAGCTCCCAAAATGACAAGACGTTCTTTTGGGAAAATATTGAGATTAAAATGGTTAAAAACAATGTGCTTGTTTTGTATTAAGGTGATAGCGTTAAATTCAATCAAAAAGACCCCTTTGTTTTTTTATGATAATACAACAAAGCAAAAAGTGGTAAAAGTGTAGCAATAATCATCATAAGGCACAAAGAGGCAATAGTACTCTCTTTACCATTTGCCATTTGTGTAAAAATATAAAGAGGCAAGGTATGATATCCAGCAGGGGTAACAAGCATTGTAATGGTACTTTCTCGCAAAGAGAAAATGAAACCAATAATCCATGCAATTATGAGTGAATCTTTAGCTAAAGGAAGCAAAATATACCAAAGAATTTCTCTATGGGATGCGCCAGTGAGTTTTGCAGCTTCTAAATAAGTTTGAGGTATTTCAGAGAGCTTAAGTGCTATGATTTCACTGCTAAGAAAAAGATATTTAATAAGATATCCTATGAGTATAATAAGAGGGGTTGTGTATATAAAATTTGTTGTGGGAGTATTCCAAAATAGAATAAGCGCTAATCCTATAACAATAGAGGAGATAACAAATAAAAAAAGCACACTCCCACGTAAAAATTTCCAACCTTTGGTCGTTTTATTGACAACAATATACGCAGTCAAAAAACCAAAAAAGCTTAGCAGTGTTGCCCCTAAAGATGCATAAAAAATACTGCGTGTTAGAGCAGGAGAAGCTTTAGAAAAGGCATGGATAAAACTTTCTAGTGTTATTTGCTGTAAAAGTCCTATGAGTGGTAAAATCACAATAACAAAGCATAAGAGCATCACCGTGCCAAGCAAAGGGCGTCGAAGTTTGCCTAAGGGAATAGTAAGAGGGTGCATATAGCTACGTAAATGCAAATTTTTTTTAGATAAAAAATGAGATTCTACAGATAAAATAATAGCAACAATCAGTAGCAATGGCATAGTAAGTAGGGTAGCAGTTTTAAAGTCATAAAAAGCAGAAAACTGAACAAAGCTTTCCATAGGAAAGATATCAAAACGTAAAAAATTAGCCACACTTAATTCTCCTATGCTCAATATAAAAACCAATATAAAAGAAAAAAGGATGGCTGGTTTTAAAAGAGGCAGTGTTACTTTGCTAAGTACACAGAACCATGGGCATACAAGTAAACCAGCCTCTTCTAAACGAGGATTGATTTGGCGTAAAAAAAGGGAAATAAGCAAAATAACAATAGGCAAATAGACACAAAAAAGTATAAAAAAGCTACCCCAAAATCCAAATAAAAGTGTGCCAAAATAGCTTTCTCTTCCTAGGAGTGCATACCAAGAATACGCCAAAATATAAGGAGGTATAAGCAAAGGAATAGAGAGAAGAATAAACCAAACATAACGTAAAGTAAGAGAGGTTTTAGATAATAGAATACCTAAAAATGTACCAATAAGGGTGGCTGAAAAAGCGACAGAAAATGCCAAGATCAAACTATTTTGAAAGCTATGCCAAAGAGATTTGTTTTTTAAAAGTTGTTGATAGCCCAAAAGGCTAAATCCTTGTGCATCAAAAAATGTATCTTTTAGCATAAAAAGAATAGGTATAATGCCTAGTACAGTGATGAATGCAATCACACTCCACGAGACATAGCGTTGTATCATTTAGTGCTAAGCCACTCTTTTAAATAGGGTTGTATCTCTACCATTTTGTCTGCTACTTTTGCAAAATCTACGGGCATGGTTTTGATTTGATTGATGGGCTTGAGTTCTTTGGGCATCGCAACACCTTGATGCAAAGGAATTTGTGCACAAGCAGCAAATGCCAGTTTACTCTCAGTCTCTTTACTTAAAAGATAATCTATAAGTTTTTTACCTAGTTTTGGATGAGGAGATTTGTCTATGAGCATTACAGCATTGGGAATGACAAAAGCACCTATTTCATTTTTTCCTTGGTCAGGATAAATCATTGTTATAGATTTTTTCTCTTTGATTCTACTTACGGCATCATCACTGTCTACTAACGCAAAATCATAACTACCTGAAGCGACAAAATCAGCACTCTCACCATTGCTTGTAGATATAGCCACTTGATTTGCTTTTACTTGTGTTAAAAATTGTTTCGTTTTTTCATCTCCCCAAAGGGTAAACAGTGCAGCAATATGTGCAGTGGTTGAACCAAAAAGCAGATTGGCAATTACAGCTTTTGCTTTGTATTTTGTGTTAGTATAGTCTACAAGAGAGTGTGGTTTGTCTGCCAGATTTTTTTGGGCAACCAATACACGAACCCTTGCAGAAAATCCTGTCCAAAAATAAGCCTCATTTTTAAAGTGACTTGGTATATCTTTTGCCTGTGGACTTTGATAGGGGGTTAGGATTCCTTTGTGTCGTAATACTTCTGCACGTATAGGTTCATTTGCCCAGTAAACATCAGCTTGTGGGTTGTTTTTTTCTGCGAGTAGACGGTTCATGACACCCGTACTTTTAGACTCTTCTGTATCATAAATAGCATTGACTTTTATGCCAGTTTTTTTTTCAAAATCTTTAAGGATTGGTTCAGAGAAGACTTGGTCTTCAGAAACATACACTGTCACACTTTTAGAGGCATCTTTATCACAGGCAACAAAGAGTAAAGATACACACAAGAGTAAAAGTATCTGTTGCATTACTTTTCCGTGATGATATGAAGATGGTTAAAAGAGCTAAGGGCATCTGCTTTCGTCCAGACACCTACACCACCAACTTTGGTAAGTTTATTGTCTTTTGCTTCTAGGTATTTTTTACCGTCTAGATAGCCTATAAAGGTATTGGATTTTTGTTCTATACGCATAGTGTGCCAACCAGAAGAGAGTTTGATATCAGCAGAAGCAATCTCACTACGCCAACCATCTTTTACGATATAAAATCTAAAATTATCTTCTAACGGATTAAAACGTGCAACATAGTAGTTGTCATTATCTTGGACACGCCACATGAGTCCACCACCTTGGTCGATACGCCCAGAGTTTGCTCTAAAGTCTACAGAGATACTGCCATTTAAAAAGTGAACTTTTTGTGTGTAGCAGAGGTTAAAGCTTCCTTTGCTTTGTTGATGTAGGCTCAGTATGTTTGTCTTTTTTTCTTGGTCAATACCCCATACCCCATATTGATGCCATTGGGTCAATGATGTTTTTGCAAAATCGATGGTAATGTTTTCTGCAAAAACAGAAACCGTAAGAAAGATAAAGAGTGTAAGTAAAATTTTTAACATAGGGTATTCCTTTTATTTAATTAGCTTGTATAAATGAGTTTTTCATTGATGTTACCATTGGTGATTTCTATGTAACGCATAGGATACATATCCATATCAAGAGGACGTACAAATCCACGGGTAACAACAACCTTTGTTTTATTGATATGACTTACTGAGTCAATATGTTTATGTCCTGAAAGGGTTAAGATAAGATTGTCATATTTAAAAAGACGTTTTTGTGCTTCATCGGTATTGTTTAGAACATACTTATGAATATCTTTTGGGTCTGTACCTTTCCAGTAATTGGTGTAAGGGTGATGGTTTAAAATAATAGTAGGTTTGCCAGATTTGAGTATATTTTCTGCAAATTTCATCGTCTCTTGGGTGTACTTGCCATTGTTTGCACCCTCAATACAGCTATCAAGCCCTAAAAAGGCATACCCTTTTTTTTCTAGTAACCAATCTTTTCCTTGGACTTTGAGTGCCTTGTTTGATACAAAAAGTCTTTTAAAATCGTCTAGATTTACTGCATCATTAGGATTAGGATGGGACTCTTTGTTGCCTCTGACATGATAGGTAGGGCAGTGTAGTTTATCGACTATTTTTTTATAAGCTAGGGCATCGGTATCGCCTTTAACATTGTTGTTGAAGTTGTCTCCACCAAAAACGACAAAGTCTAAGTCTTTATAGTGTTTATTGACAAATTCCACCATCAACTCCATTGCTTCTACACTGTCTTCAATGCTCAAATCCATATGAGAATCTGTGATGTGTATAAACTTTAAAGTCTCATGCTTCTTTGTTTCTGTTGCTTCTGCTAAAAAGGGCATAGCCGTTATTGTTGCAGCACCTTTGATAAATTTTCTTCTTGATATTTTTGCCATTGGTTTTCTCCCTACTTTATGGTATTGGTATATAGGCATAGCCTTCATTTTGTTTGTCTATAAGTCCTATTGTTGCATTGGGGATTATTGTAACAAACTTTACTATATCTTTGGCTTTAAGTCCATGTTTTGGCATCCCTGCACCACACATAAAAAACCTTACACCATAGGTATCAGCCATACTTTTGATACGTTTTTTAAGCGAAGCATAATGGCTTAAGAGAGCTTTGTCGGTTTTATATTCTGTTTTGCTTGGATCAACAGTAAAATATCTATAAGCTCCCCCATGAATCACCACAGCCACATCTAGTTCTTTGAGTTTGCTCTCATAGTAGGCTTTATTGGCTACGATGGATTTAAGGATTTTACGTTCAAATGTTTTAAGGTTTTTGGTGGTTAAATCATAGACCACTTTAGCAGATGAATCTTGACCCAAAAGAAAAGTAGACACGATGAGAAAAAGTAGGCATAATTTTTGCATATATTCATCCTTTTGATTATCATAACCAAAAGAGTATAAAAAACATATAAAGGTGCCCTAAATTTAAAAATGTGTCAAAATTTCTTTTTTTAGAGCCTTAAATTTGGAAGCATCAACATCTTCTAGTTGATAAATAAGTCGTTTAAGTTGTCTGTTTTTATGCATAAAGTGCACCACTTTTTTCAAAAGTTCTTCTTTGTTCTTTGTCTGTTTGAGTTGTTTTAAAAAGTAGGCTTTTTCATCGAGATATTCGAGACTCTTAAAGAGTGTAACGCTATACCAAAATAGCAATAAAAAGAAAAAGACACACAAAATATAGATATCTATAGCATAGGGTTTTTTGTTTGTTGTGTCTTTGGCAGTGTGCACGACAATGTGAAAAGTATTTGTACCAAGTTGCCTGATTTCTTTGTCTTTTTGTGTGATATAACTGAAAACCAAAGAAGGGATAGTAAAATTTTGATCTGAAAGAAGGATAAATTCTTTTTCATAAGAAGAGAGAGATTTTTCATAGATGGTAACGTGAGGAATATGAAAGGTAAGAAAATCTAAATTTTCCATATTGCCTTCTCCTTCAAGTCGCACATTAAGGGTTACAGGTTCTCCCATGGTTACTTTTTGCTTATCAACACTTGCATAGAGTGCATATGATCCAATCACTTTAAGAGAATGAGGAAGAGGTTTTACCTTGAGAGTAAGTGCGTGTGTGCTAATGTCAAATTTTTGAAGATATTTGTTTCTATTGTATCTGTCTTGATAGTTTGCTGCTATCATTTCAATATGTGTTTTAAGTGGTGTTAGCGTTATGATACCTGTTTTTGTTGCTCTAAGTTCGTAGCGCAACCTAACATGCCAAGTGCCATTTTGATCTTGATAGGTTTTGTCTTCTAAGGGTTTAATCTCAAAGGCTTCAAAATGTGGCTCCTCAATATCATAATCTTCTAGAGTATCATAGATAAAATCTAAGGTTAAAACTATTTTTTCTCCAAGCATCGGATTGGTATTGTTCACAGCCATTTGAAAACTATATCCACATAGGATAGATGTATACACAAGTAAGATGAGTAGTATTTTACCAAGGTTTATCGGCATCTTTACTCCTTTTTGTGGTAGATATTTTTTGCACATACACAGGGGATGTATGTTTCATTATCTTTTGAAACCATCGTGCCTCTTCATCGGGGATTAAATGATTTATTTTGACACTGTAGCTTGAAAAAACATTGTTCTGTGCATAGCTATTTTGTGCGATGGGTTTGAAATGTAACTTTTTATATTTTTTATGAAGATTTTTTCTCTGTATTTTTAAGTGTGCAATAATGTAATCTAAGTTCTCTTTGGCTACTTTATAAGGATAGCTTTTAAGAGATTTTTTATAATACATCTTTGCTAAATCAAGTTTGTTTTTTCGCAGATAGGCTGTAGCAATATTGTAATATATTTTTGCATTCATCTCTTTTTGCTGACCCAAAGCTTTTTTATAGTAGTTAATGGCATCCATATACTGTGAGGATTTGTAAAGAGCTGTGGCTAAATTGTAGTAAGTAATAGAAGATAAGTTGGTTTTTTTATAGGCATAGATAGCCTCTTTATAGTCATGCTTTTTGTATGATTGTGATGCACGATAGAGGTACCAAAAGTCAAATATACCAGCACTAAGAGGCGTGATTTTAACAACAAAAAACATAAAAATCCAAACTAAAGCAGTCTGTTTAGGCTTTTTTAAAGGAAAAAACAGAAGTAACAATAAAAATAGTGCAAAAAGAAGAGGGTAG
>QNZW01000200.1 GCA_003978375.1 Sulfurovum sp. | reverse complement strand
AAACTTTACATTTCTACAAGAGATGTGGAGTTTGCTTACAATATGTTAGAAAATTATCCAAGTATCAAAAAGCATATTAAAGTCTATAATGCCAAAACAAAAAATGCACTGCTTGGGCTCATCGCCAAATCAGATATAGGGATTGCTCTTTTGCCTGATTTACCCATCTATACCACCTCAACACCAGTCAAAGTCTTTGACTATTATGCTTCTGGAGTTCCTTGTCTTATGACACAATCTGACCACACTTCAACCATCTTTACAAATCGTATAGATGCATGGTTTTGTGCGTTTAACAAGCAGGATATCGCAGAAAAACTCGCGTACCTTTTAACACTTAGCAAAGAAGAGATAGCAAACATTGGGGATAAAGGGCAAAAAAGACTACTTGATGTCAAGAACTATGAAACTATTGCACAAACTATAGCCTCTCAACTTAAATCACTCTAAAGGCAAAATAGATGAAAAAAAATCATTATGATGTACTCATCGTAGGAGGAGGCATCTCAGGGACTGCCTTGTTTTATGAATTGGCTAAATATACCTCTGTCTCTTCACTCTGTCTGCTTGAAAAGTATGAAGCCTTGGCAACACTCAACTCCAAAGGTACCTCTAATTCTCAAACCATTCACATAGGAGACATAGAGACTAACTACACCCTAGAAAAAGCTAAAGTTACCAAACGTACCGCCAAGATGGTAGAGAAGTTTTGTTTGCAGTATAATTTGCAAGACAAAATCATGTTTAAACATCAAAAGATGGCTTTGGGGGTGGGTGACAAAGAGGTACATTTTATAGAAAACCGTTACCATGAGTTTAAAGCACTTTTTCCCTATCTTGAGTTGTGGGATGTAGAAAAGCTCAAAGAGCTAGAACCTAAAATTGTCTATGCTGACAAAGCACAAACCCAAGTACGCCCAGAACCTATCATAGCGATGGGAACCCATACCCAATATACTACTATAGACTATGGTGCCATGTCTGAAGCCTTAGCCACACAGGCACAAAAAGACACAGACATCCCTACTGACATCTTTTACAATACCCAAGTGGTTGACATCTTTAAAAAGGAAGATAAAACCTTTGAACTTCACTGTAAAGATGGCACAATCTACACAGCTAACTTTGTGGTGGTCAACGCAGGTGCACACTCTCTTTTTTTAGCCCATAGAATGGGTTATGGTAAACAGATGGGTTGTCTGCCTATGGCAGGAAGTTTCTATATGACGCAAGAGCATTTTTTAAATGGTAAAGTCTATATGGTACAAAACAACAAACTCCCTTTTGCTGCCCTACATGGTGACCCTGACATCTTGGCTGATGGCAAAACACGCTTTGGTCCAACGGCACTGATGCTTCCTAAATTGGAGCGTTTTAAGCCTGGTACCTATTGGGATTTTTTTAAAACGCTTAACTTTGATTTTCATATTGTCAAAATCTTTTGGGATTTGCTCAAAGACTCTGACATACGCAACTACGTCTTTAAAAACTTCCTCTTTGAAGTACCATTTATCAACAAAGAGCTCTTCGTAAAAGATGCTAGAAAAATTGTTCCCTCGCTGAGTACAGAGGATATACATTATGCCAAAGGCTTTGGAGGCATCCGTCCACAAGTGCTTGACAAAGAAAAAGAGAAACTCATGCTAGGAGAAGCTTCCATCAATCCAGGAAATGGAATTATTTTCAACATGACACCTAGTCCAGGAGCGACCTCTTGTTTAGGAAATGCGGAGAGAGATATGCGTGAGATTGTGAAACATCTAGGACTTGAATTTGATGAGGCACAATTCTTAGAAGATTTGACAGAATAATTTTTATTCATAGGTGCGTTAGCAAACGCACCCTACAACACCCTAAACAAACAAATACACACATATTCTACACAACATAGATACACTATTCATATAAACTAGATATATCCAAAAGGAGACTATCATGCCAACAAACACTTTTTCACTTACCAACAACCAAACAGGTGAAAGCTACAAATATAACATCTTAGAGGGAACAAGAGGACCATCAGTCCTTGATATCCGTACTTTTTTTGCTGATACAGGGATGTTCACTTATGACCCTGGGTTCACTGCCACAGCAGCATGTGAATCTACCATCACCTTTATCGATGGTAAAAAAGGGGAGCTGAGATACAGAGGTATTGCCATTGAAGATTTGGCAAAGCACCACACCTATCTAGAGACCTGCTATCTGCTTCTAAATAAACAACTTCCAAACAAAGAAGAGCTACAAAACTTTGATTTAGAAATACGCCACCGTGCCTATCTTCACAAAGGGCTACAAAAACTTTTTGATGCTTTTCCTGACAATGCACACCCCATGGCTACACTTTCTGCTGCAGTCACTGCTTTAGCCTCATTTTATAATGAACATTTAGATATTGAAAATGAAGACGAATACTTAGAGATGGCACATCGTATCATTGCCAAAATGCCTACTATTGCTGCATTTTCTTATCGTCATTCTCTAGGTATCCCATTTATTGAACCCAATATTGATTTAAGTTTTACAAAAAACTTCCTCACTATGATGCGTGCTTATCCTGGTGGGAAGATGCATCTCTATGCCAATGGTCATGAAGAGATAAAAGATGTTGAGGTACGTGCTTTAGATACTATTTTTACCCTCCATGCTGATCATGAACAAAATGCTTCTACCACTGTCGTACGTGGTGTTGCCTCTACTGGTGCACATCCGTACATGGCGATTAGTTCTGGTATAGCTGCATTGTGGGGACGTGCCCATGGTGGAGCCAATGAGTCTGTCATCGCACAACTTGAGTACATAGCCTCTGTTGACAAAGTAGAGGCATTTATAGAAAAAGCCAAAGATCCCAATGATGACTTTAGACTTATGGGCTTTGGACATCGTGTCTATAAAAACTTTGACCCAAGAGCTTCCATACTTAAGAGTTTGCAAGATGAGCTGCACGATGCACTTAACTTAGATACTGAACTCATGGCAATTGCAAGAAAAATTGAAGAGATAGCCTTAAATGATGAATACTTTATCTCTCGTAAGCTTTATCCAAATATAGATTTTTATACTGGTATCATTTTAACTGCCTTACAAATACCAAAATCAATGTTTACACCAATTTTTGTTATAGGTCGCACAGTTGGATGGATAACACAATGGATTGAATTTAAAAAAGACAAAACATCTAAAATTGCTAGACCAAGACAATTGTATAGAGGTAAATAAATTTGTGTAAGAATAAAAAAGATAGAGACCTCTTCACAAAATAAGATATGAAGAGGTATTAAGATATTAAACTAATTTATACTATTGACACGTATACACTTTACCGTTAATATTAATTGTTTGTCCAGAAATAGAACCATTGAGAGTGACTCTCCCGTTGTTACAAGTTAAAGTACTACCATTATTTGTACAGGTTGTTCCTTCATCAACTAACACTGTATTGCCAGAAACAGCACATGCTTTAGTTGTTTCTTTCTCTGGTGCAGTGGTGGGTGCAGGTGCATCATTTGTACATGAAGAACAGTCTCCTTCTGTACATGCATCAAAGGCTTCTTTAGATGCACATTCATATTTTATACCATCGGTACCAGTATATGTACCCGAATAGCTACTCTCATCACTACTGCTTCCACATCCTACAAAAATCATTGTCCCTATAAGTGCTATTCCTGCTGTTATTAATTTTGTCATTTTCATTCCTTGTTTTTGAGTAAAACCCAAATCATCCATACAATATATCCATAAATCAATTTGGGTTAGCTAGTATCATATTCCCTCAAACTAAAAATAAAACTTAACTATAATTACAAATAAATAATTCGCGTATCATCGCATAATTATTTGTCACTATGTGAAACAATGATAAATACATAAATATTTTACATTCTCATTTCATTTTCCAAAATCAAAAATCATCAAAATAATATTTATACCAATATATATTAGGAAAAAGAGACTAAACACTATAAAATACTCTATTTTTACAAGCCAAAATAAGCATTTTTATTTTATTTTTCATACCAAAGGTTAAAAAAGCATTTAAAATGGCTTATTTTAGATGTTAGGCAGGTTATTTTAGATTTTAAAGATTATTGACACCCAACACACTCTTGACTTCTGTCTTCAATATCATTTGAACTCTCAGGAGATTGACTTCTTAGATAATACGTTGATTTCAATCCAAACTTCCATGCATTCATATAAATCTCATTAAGGTATTTTCCTGAAGCTTTATCAAGTGTAATAAAGATATTTAAACTTTGTCCTTGGTCTAGCCATTTTTGACGAATGGCACCAGCCTTTATAAGTAGATTTTGATCTAGTTCATAAGCAGGTGTATAATATTGCCATGTGTCTGCACTTAACTTAGGTGCCACAACAGGAATAAGTCCAGAAAGATTTTCTTCGAACCATTTACGTTTATATACTGGTTCTATTGCTTGTGTTGTACCTGTCAAGATAGAGATAGAGCTTGTCGGTGCGATCGCCATCAAGTAGCCATTTCGCATACCATCTTTTTTTACTTTTTCTCTCAGTGCATCCCAATCATGGTGGTTACGATCAAAGAGTCCACTTTCAACAAGTTTACAAGCATTCTGATTTGCTTTGTCTATAGGGAAAATTCCTTTTGACCAATCAGATCCTTCAAATGTCGGATATGCACCTTTTTCAAGGGCAAGATTAGACGATTCTTTTATAATATAATAGGAGAATGATTCCATTACTGTGTCTATTTTACTAAAGTGTTCATGGCTTCCCCATTCTATACCTGCTTCTGCAAGCATTTGTGCTTCACCCATAACACCAAGTCCTATAGAACGTGATTTTTCATTGGTTTTTTTCACTTTTGCCAATGGATAAAAATTCAGGTCTATCACATTATCAAGCATACGTGTGGCAATAGGCACAACACGCTCTAGGTCTTCTTGGGTATTGACTTTAGAGAGATTGACTGATGCTAGGTTACACACGGCTGTATCTCCATCTATTTTTTCTTTATCTACTATCCAAATTTGTTTACCATTTAGGCTGTCAAGTGCTGTGACTTTTTTGGCAGGTTTTGTCATGCCACTGTCAACAGTAAGCATTTCATGCTCTTCATATGCTTCTGTTGTCCCGTCATCAAAGGTAAACTGTATTTTATATTTATTTGGTGCTGTATTTTGAAATATCTCTGTACAAAGATTGGTACTGCGTATAACACCTACGTGTTTATTTGGGTTTGCTCTATTGGCCGTGTCTTTAAATGTTAAAAACGGATTGCCTGTTTCAAAGTAACTTCGAAGCATCTCTTTCCATAACCCTTTGGCAGAAATTTTTTCTCTTGTCATTTCATCTTCAGCATTTTCAAGTTCAATATACCGTTTTTCAAAATCTTCACCATAAAGTGTTGTGAGTTCTGGTACCTCATAGGGATCAAAAAGTGTCCACATCTCGTCTGCTTCTACCCTTGACATAAAAAGATCATTAAGCCAAATAGCAGGAAAGAGGTCATGGGCTCTACGACGCTCTTCTCCAGAGTTTTTCTTCAAATCAAGAAAATCTCTAATATCCACATGCCATGGTTCTATATAAACAGCAATGGCTCCTTTACGCGTACCTAATTGATCTACAGCTATTGCCACATCATTGGCAATTTTGAGAAAAGGTACAATCCCTCCAGCAGCATGTTTATGTCCATCAATAAAAGATCCCATACCACGCACCAATGACCAATCCCAGCCTATACCACCACCAAATTTAGAGAGTAGTGCCATCTCTTTATAGGCATCAAAAATACCTTCAATATTATCAGGCGTTGAACCAATATAACATGAACTCAATTGATGTCTTGGCGTACGAGCATTAGAGAGTGTTGGTGTTGCTGCCATAACTTCAAATTTGGAAAGAATATCATAAAACTTTTTTGCCCATGTCTGACAATCGAACTCATTTTGTGCCAAAAACATTGCAACCCCCATAAAAAGTTGCTGAGGAAGTTCTATAGGTGCACCCTTACGATCTTTCAATAAATATCGGTCATATAAAGTACGAATACCCAAGTACGTAAACTGTAAATCGCGTTCTGGTTTGATATAGTCATTAAGGTCATCTAAATCATATTTTTCTTTAAGCCCAAGAACGATACGTCCCTCTTCTTCACCTCTTTCAAAATAATCTCGTAAATGGTTATAGCCTGTAAAACTTGTTACTTTATGATAGAGATCATATAAAAAAAGTCTAGCCGCTACAAAGGTCCAATCTGGTCTATCAATATCTATCTTATCTACAGCCGTTTTAATCAATGTTGTTTGTATCTCTTCAGAGCTTATCATATCACGAAATTGTAGCTTTGCGTCTACTTCAAGTTCACTTTGGCTTACGCGTAAAAGTCCCTCTACAGCGTCTGATGTATATTTTTGTATCTTTGTCACATCTAAGGTTTCAACTCTACCATTTCGCTTGACGACTCTAATCATTCTCCGTCCTTTAATTCCTACTAAAAAATACTTCTATACGAAGCTATAATGTAATCCGATTTTACTCAAATTTTCCTTGTGTATTTTTGAAATTTCGTATCATTTTAAAACATCTTGATTATAAGTTTTTTTTATACTTCTAAAACATCTGTATGGGTGGGAAGTTGCATAAAATATTACCTCTATTTGATAAAAAAACAGAAGTAATATATTCTATTTTTACTGGTTATTTTTCTTATTAAACACGCGTTCAAAAATTTTATCTACATTTTTTGTATAATAATCAAAATTAAAACACTCTCTAATTTTTTCTTGGCTTAATGATGCACTAAGTTCTTCGTCTTCAAGCAAATATTGAAGATAAAGAGATTCTCCTTTGTCATTGGTGGTAGGTTTTCCTTGTTGAATTTCTTCCCATACTTTCATCGCATTTCGCTGTACTATCTTGTAGGCATCTTCACGACTGACGCCTGCTTTTGGAAGCTCTAATAGTACACGTTGTGAAAAGACTAACCCTCCTGTAAGGTTTAAGTTTTTCATCATATTCTCTGGCATTACAGTGAGATTGGCAATGACATTGTTCATACGATGCATCATAAAATCTGTCGTAATAAAAGCATCAGGTAGCCAAAAACGTTCTGTAGAAGAGTGTGAAATGTCACGCTCATGCCAAAGTGCTACATTTTCCATAGCAGGTGTAGCATACGCTCTTATCATACGTGCAAGTCCTGTAATATTTTCTGTTAAAATAGGATTTCTTTTATGTGGCATTGCCGAACTACCTTTTTGCCCTTTTGCAAAAAATTCTTCACACTCATACACT
>QNZW01000063.1 GCA_003978375.1 Sulfurovum sp. | reverse complement strand
CGGTATTGGTGCTACCTCCTATAACCTTGATAACTTTTGGAGGTGTAGGGACAGTAGGGAGTATAATCTCTAGTACATTCTCCTCTTCTGACGTGTTTGTCTCTATTGCTGTAGTATGGTTTGTAGTAGAAGTTATTTTAGGTACTTCATTTTGGGTCACTTTTTCTGTTGTTATTTTGTTTTGAGGCATAGTTAAAGGATTTATATTCTTCCCAGCCTTCATACCAAAATGTGTAAGAATTTCTGGTATTTCTCTATCTAGTTTTTCTACGAACTTGAGTTGTTCGGGATTGGTGATATTTAAAGCATCAGACCAATTATGCAGTCTAAACATTCCTACAACAACTTTGTTAGAACCTTTTTTAATATACATATACATTGTGCATGGTGCAAAAAGTCCTGCCTCAGGTCTAGCCTTCATAGTATCAAACATATTGTATGAGAATTCGAGATGACATAAAGAATAGGTCCAAAAAGCATCATAGTCTGCAAGTATCTTTTCAGCATCGTCTGTGGCTTCCATAAAATTATGATATCCTGCTATGAGATACCCTTTATTGATAAATGCCAATTCAAATTTATTTTGGAATTCATCAATAAAATCTTCCATGTTATCGGGTGTATCAAAAGTATATTCAAAATGAATCATTGTCTGTTTAGGAAGTTTTGTATAGGGCATATAAGAGACTTTTCCGCCTAAATTTTTAGAGATGGTTTCATCTAGTTTTTGAAAAGGTGCAGAGAATTTTTTTCTTACTTCTTCATTATGGATCTCTAAAATATTTAGCATAGTTTGAGGCAGAAGATGACCAACATGTGTCACGTTTTCATCTAATTTTTTATAAATGAGCATATTAAAAGGAGAAAATCCTGCAATACGTGGATCTATATTGAGAAGTGGTAGGACGACACTATCATTCACAACCGGCATAAAAGAGAGTACATCAAGTACACTAGAACCCCATTTTGTTTTATATTGGTCATTCACTCTTTTATGTGGATCAGTGAGATTAAAACCAATGCTTTTAAGCTTTTTTTCTACAAAGATATTATATTTGTCTTCAATTTTTCCTTGAATAGTATAAAAAATAGCAAGATTTTTAATATGACTATTTCCTGTTGTTTGTGATATTTCTTCGGGTGTAGTGGTAGCCAAAAGTATTATGGGCAAGAATAGAGAAAATGTATAGAGTATTTTATTTATGAAATGCTTCATAAGTATTTTCCTTTAGTTTTAGTTATTAATCAATATTGTAACACATAATTAATACATATAATAAAATAAAGTTATGATTTTTAGGAAGAAGTGATAAAAGCTACCAAAGGTAATGGCAGCTTTTGTAGATATTATTTAGTGTGAAGCATTTTTTAATTTCATATATTCTTCATACTCTTCGGCAGAGATAGTTTTGCTTACTGTACCAGCAGTATTTTTAACAGTCGTTGTTGTTTCTGTGGCTGAGTCGGAAACTGTGTCAACCGAGTCGTTTACTGCATCAGATACTGTTTTGATAGAAGATGTTGTGTCTGTAGAGATGCTTTTTGTCGCATCATTCATATCTTTAGATACAGCAAGTGCAGAATCTTTCATATCTTTAGAAGCAATGGTTGCAGAGTCTTTCATATCTTTTGTGGTATTCGTAATGGACTCTTTTGTATCAGTAGATACAGCAGTAACAGAATCTCTTGAATCTTTAGAGGTAGATACTTCTGTTGTTTTTAAATCATCAGACATTTTGACTGTTGAATCTTTGGCATCTTTACTTACAGTACTTACAGTTCTTTCTGCACTTTTAGATGTTTCGACCATACCATCTTTGACTGAAGTGACAGAATCTTTGGCATCTTTACTCATACTAATTGCTGCCTCTTTCATATCTTTGAACATATCTCCAAAGCTAAAGTCAGCTTGCACACTTGTTAACAATGCAGCTACTGCTACAGAAGTTGTAATTATCTTTTTCATAAGGGTTTCCTTTGTCCTAATCTTTTAGTATTTTGAATATATAAGTCTATATAGTATGAATTATAAATAAAATTGTCTTAATCTTAACTGATAAGTAAATTATATTAATTTATATTATCTTAATGATAATTAATAGAATCATAAAATTAAATAGTATAGTATTTGTTTCAATAATTTTTTAATACAGTTATAAAGTAAAGATAGAAAAACACAGTGCTTTTTGTCTGTGTTTTGTATAGAAATGGTGTCTATTTAATCGTTCGCAGCATCAGAAATTGTCTTGACTGAAGTGGTGGTATCTGAAGAGACACTTTTAACTGTATCTTTGATATCTGAAGAGACTTGCGATGCAGAATCTTTCATATCTGTAGATGCAACAACGGCCGAATCTTTTAAGTCAGTAGTGGTTGTTTTAAGAGAGTTCTTTGTATCGGAGGAGATATCGGTTGCAACTGTTTTTGCATGAGAACTTGTGTTGGCTTCCATAGTCTTCATATCATCTGAGATTTTTATAGTAGCATCTTTGGTATTGTTGCTTACATTGGTGGTCGTTCTTTCTGCACTTTTAGATACTTCAACCATCCCATCTTTTATGGTGCTTACTGTATCTTTTGCATCAGATGAAAATGTTAAAGCAGCATCTTTCATATCTTTAAGCATATCTGAAATACTAAAATCTGCTTGTCCTAGGGTCAACAAAGAAGCCATAGCTACACTTGTTATAATTACTTTTTTCATAGTTAGTCCTTTTAAAATTAGCTTTATAGAAATTGTATCTCTCTTATTTTTAATTATAACTTAAAATATATTATTAAGTATAATATTTTAATATATATAAAAATAATAATATTATTTTATGGTAAAACCTTTAGTATTAATTGGTTACAATTTAGATATTAATTATAAAAAAGATTGGGATTTTTATCCTATTATGATTTATTTTGTATATGATTAGATTAAAAAAGGTAATGTAATGAAAAAAATATTTGTGATATGTATGACAATGGGTACAATGAGCTTTGCTAGTGGATATACTCAAGCTGATAGAATTTTAGATATGCAAAAAATGGCACAAGCAATGCAAGATATACAGTCTGGATTTTTTTATAATAATCTTGATATTGTTACAGCAGGTGCACAAGATTTAAAATCTACCATCGTGAATGTAGGTCCTACTGATGCAGAAAAAAATAATAAAGATGTGTATGAGAGATGGATGAATAACCATACAGCTATGACAGGACGTACACAAAGACGTATCAAAAATTATGCAGATACCCTTGTAGAACGTTTTAAAGATGGTGATGCAACACAAGCATTGCAAATATATAATCGAATTACAGCAGAGTGTATGAAGTGTCACATTAGCTTAAGAAAGTGGTAAGGACAACAATGAAAAAAAGTATGTTTGTAGGACTATTATTTAGTGTTTGTTTATATGCAAATGAAATAAATTTAAATACAAATAATCAAAAGCCAGATAGTATTAAATTGACAGGTACTGTAGTCTCAGATGGCCAACAGATGATTGGTAGTCGATTTATGGGTTATGTGAAAAAAGTATTTGTAAAAATAGGTGATCATGTGAAACGAGAAGATGATCTCTATGAGATGGAGTCTGCTGAGTTTGATATGATGAAAATGCAAGCAGATCTGATGCTTGAACAAGCTAAAACTATGGTTGAATTTTGGCGAGATAAACTGAAAAGAATTAATACAAAAAAAGTATTATTAAGAGACAGATATAAAAATGATAATAAAATCAATTTTATGGATATGGCAGACTTAGATGCAGAAGCAGCCAATGTAGAAACGATGCTTAAAGCCATGCAAATCATGGTAAAAGAGTCCAATATCAAAGCCAAACAACTCGCAAGTACCTATAATTATATTAAAATGAAAGCCCCTTCGGATGGGGTGGTTGTACGACGTAATATTAGAGTGGGCGACATGGTAATGCCTGGTATGCTTACGATTTTATTGGTAGATATGGAAAATTTAGAAATAGATGTTTCTCTTTCTGAGAGTATTATTTCTAAGGTAAAAGTAGGTCAAAAGGTCTCGGTTGAAATACCTTCTATTTCTTATAAAACACATGGAGTTATTCATGCTATTGTACCTGATGCAAACCCCATGACCCACAAAATAAAAATGCGTATACGTTTTGAAAGAGGTAAAGAAAATATTTTTCCAGGTATGTATGCAAAAGTAACAATTTAGCTTCATTTATGTTTCATTTTTAAAAATATATTATAATACTATTAAATATATAAGGAGTTTTATATGGCAAGTGTATTGGTACCACTGGCGGAAGGTTTTGAAGAGGTTGAAGCTGTATCACTTATAGATGTGATGCGTAGAGGTGGCATTGAAGTACGTACAGTATATTTAGAAGATGAATTTAGTAATGCATTAGTCACAGGTGCAAATGGTATTACGATTCAAGCAGATATGTCTATAAAAAATGTCATTTGTGATGATTTTGATATGATAGTCCTTCCTGGTGGATGGGATGGTACCTATGCATTGGCAGAAAATAAAAGGGTATTAGAACTACTTAAAGAGTGCAAGGCCAATAAAATGGTTGGTGCTATATGTGCTGCACCGTATGCACTAAAAAAAGCAGGGGTATTAGGCGATGATTATACCTGTTATCCTGGTGCAAAAGATGAGATAAACCAAGCAGGATATAGAAACGATAAAAAAGTGGTTATTGATGGCAACATTATGACCTCTCAAGGACCAGGAACAGCGTTATGTTTTGGTTTGGCTATTGTTGAAAAATTGGTAGGTGTAGAAACAATGTTAAGCATAAAAGAAGGTATGCTTTTGGATTTTTGTTAAAAAATGAAGAGAAAAATACGAACTTTACAAGCAAAAATAGAACAAGATCCAAAACTCAAAGAAGCGATTGAACGCATGAGACCTCAAAAAAATATTTGGGGTATTTTGGGTATTGTAACTTTTTTCTTTCTTCCTGAAATAGTGGTATACTTTTGGCAAGATGAGCTTGTATTATGGGCACATCGACATAGTCTAATTGAACCATTATCATTGCAACGAATGTTGTATGCACAACTTGAAGAGATGTTTGCTTCTGGAGTAAGCTGGTTTAATATAACGTTAGGTGTGTTGTTTCTCGTTTGGTTATGGCGTAGCAAATAATTTTCATAGAAAATGCACATACTTAAAAATTTTGGTATGCTATATAACCAAGAGAGTTTAATTTAATTATTTTTAGGAAGATTGATGACTAAACAAACCACTATAAAATGTCCAAATTGTCATGTTGATATAGATGTAAATGAAATACTTTATCATCAATTAGAAGAGGAACTTAAACAAAAAAATTTAGCAAAACAAAAACAACTGCAAGATGAAATAGAGGCTCAAAAATTGGCATATAAGGAGGCTTTTGATAGTTTGCAAACTAAAGAGGAAGCCATAGCAGAGCAACAGGCTAAATATAAACGTGATTTAAAAAAAGCCACAGAGATAAAGCTAGAAGAACAACTGCACCTTGAAAAACAAAAACTTAAAGCCCAAATTCGTGCAAAAATTGTGGCTGAACGTGAAGATGAGATGAAATTACTCTCCGATGAATTGCAAAAAAAATCAGAACAAGTAAAAGAGCTTAATGTCTCTAAAGCACAAATTGTTAAATTGCAGATGGAAAAAGAGGAACTCTCTTCTAAAGCCAAAGCAGATGCTGAAATAGAGTTAGCCAAACGGTTAACAGAGGAAAAAGATAAACTTAGAAAATTGCTCGATGAAGAAATTGCATTAAAGATTCGTGCCAAAGATGAACAGATAGAACAGATGAGACGAGATATAGAGTCTGCTAAACGTAAGGCAGAGCAGGGAAGTATGCAGATTCAAGGAGAGGCACTAGAATTGTCCATAGAGACTTGGCTTACTTCACAATTTCCTTTTGATACAGTTGATGAAGTAAAAAAAGGTGCTTTTGGTGCAGATTGTATACATACAATACATACAAGAACGTTACAAAATTGTGGGATTATCTGTTATGAGTCTAAAAATACAAAAGCTTGGAGTGATAGCTGGATAGTGAAACTCAAACAAGATATGCTTAAAGTAGATGCAGATTTAGGTGTGCTCGTGACGGCCGTCTATCCTAATAACATGAATCGTATGGGGTTTGTAGATGGTATTTGGGTGTGTAATTTAGATGAGTTTAAAGGGTCTGTTTCTCTTTTGCGTGAGAGTCTTATACGCGTACATCAAACGATGAAACGCGAAGAAAATAGAGGTGATAAAATGGCATTACTCTATCACTATCTGACAGGAAATGAGTTTCAATTGCAACTTCAAAGTATTGTAGATGGTTTTATGCGTATGCAAAATGAACTTGATAAAGAACGTCGTTCTCTTATGGCAAGTTGGAAACGTAGACAAAAACTGATTGATGCAGTACTTCAAAATACAACTGAAATGTATGGATCATTGCAAGGTATTGCTGGTACAGGAGTCATTGGACAGATAAAAAGCTTGGAGTTGACGGATGAGAATGAAGATTAAATTCAAATCAACCTAATTATAAAGGTAAAAGAAAGTTCTCTTAGTAGTGTGACTACTAAGAGAAGATGCAATATTATATATAAACGTTAGTGATTAAAATGTATAAAGTGCACCAAAAGATGTAGTATTATAGAATGTATTATCTATTTCTGTTCCATCAAAATTATCACCATCATAAAGGTTCATATAATCAAAGAAGAGTCCTACACCGTTAGAGAGTTCATATTTAGCACCAAGTCCCCATTGGAATCCATCTTCCTCTAAGTTATCTGCTTTTGCTTGTCCATAACCTGCTAATCCATAGAAAGAGAATCCAGTTGTAAGGTTATACATTGGTTTAATATATAAACCTAGGTTTGTCATGTCAATATCTTTAGAATGTACATGTGCTCCTGTATCTATATCGACACGATCAATTGTAGTTGTATAACGTGCTTCAAAACCTAAATATTGATTTAAATAATAGCCACCAATGAATGTTAATCCAACACCTCTTAGCTCTACAGCATCATTTAAAAGTAAATAAGTTAAACCTCCCCCAAGATAAAATCCATTATATTTTACATTATTGTCAACAACAACAACTTCTTTTTTATGCATTGTTGTCGTTGGCTCTATAGGTTTTATATGATGACCTGCTGTTGCAAAATTACTAGTTATTGTTAATAATGCCATTGTATTTATTAGTTTTTTCATTTTCAAATGCTCCCAATTTTTATAATATTATGTACGTACTAAGAAAACTTTAATATTGTATTCTTTTTAAGCTTAAAAATAGCTCTAATAAAATTATAAATCTTTCTTTTACGTTTTGTACGCTAAACTTACACCATATAATTTAAATTAATAGAATATTTTAGGATATAATTACATGATAAGACAAAGTATATATGTGTTGATATTGGCTTTTTTTTTAGTGGGGTGTGTAGAAAGGGGTCAATTGCTTGAACCTGATACATATGATATTAT
>QNZW01000178.1 GCA_003978375.1 Sulfurovum sp. | reverse complement strand
TGTTTGCATTTGCAATGCAAAAAAACCTGAAATTACCCAACTTACTGCAATGTGTGCACGGGTTGGAATATTAACACCTAAAATTTGAGGTAAATTTACCACCAAGGGTGTTACAAAAAATAGAAATAAAATCAATACAAAAATGATTATTTTACTCGATTTAACAATAGATCTATTCAAAATAAAAAACAAACTTCCTAGCAAAGCTAAAATAGCACTAAACCCATACAAAACATCCAGTTGTATTTTAAAATAATTAAAGTTAATAAAAGTACTATAGGTATTGACAATATTTTCAAATAGTGTAGTTAGATTGGAATTGTGTATTGCTATTGCGAGTCTATGCTCTTTGTGCCAATGATGGTAATACAAAAAAATATCATTGATTAAAAAAGAAAGAATATAGGCAAATACAAGTAACAATAGAAGAAATATCGCATGTATAATTATTTTTTTTATATCTTGTTTTGTCTCTGCACGAAATAATTTTAAAATCGTTTTAATAAAAATCATTACACTAATAATTTGAATAAATGTTTGGTAATTTCCAATGGAAAACACCATCAATACAAAACCAATCATACCATTTACTTTACCTCCTTTTTCTATCATAAAAAACCCTATCAATCCTAATAAAAGGGATAACCATGTTGTAATATTGGTACTAAAAAGTAAATTATGTGCAAACATTGGTGTTGCAGAAATAAGTAATGTGGCTATAACAATTTCATATTTTTTCTTTCTTTCAAAATATTTGGCTGTTAAATAGCCCATTAGCGTAATAGAGAATATACCCACAATACCATGCAAATAAGGTAAAATTTGTAGATTGCCTATGAAGAGATATTTATTTAAAAGTGCTTGAGCCCATCTTGCAGAATTGGTAACAAGTAATTTTGTATTATGGTCACCATAAAAACGCATATAGTCATCGGAAATGACTGTATAAAAAAAAAGTTTTTGCCCAAATATAAGAAGATTAACCATAAAAATAATTAAAAAAAGTTGTATATTTTGACTATTTTTTTCAACCATTTTTGTAACTCGTTTTTCTATATCATATTCAAACAATTTAACCATCTTTTTCCCCACCTTTTTTTGTTTACGCTGTTTTAAATGTCCACATTTTATGTATAAAAAATGTCATGATTGGCATCATGATAATCACCGTCACTGTTTTGAGATAGTTATTATATTCACTTGCAATATCTGAAAGAAATACAGAAAGAAGCAAAGAAGAAAATTGAACAATAAAATATTTTATCGCTTTTTCAACATTAATAGCATGTTCAAAAACCATTTTAGATTGCATTACATAAGAAAAAATATAACTTATCAAAAAGCCTAATACGTTGGATACAAATAATGTATTATCTATCTTGGCTATATAAAAAGTAGACACACTTAAATGGATAATCGTAGCTATAGCTCCTATGAGGGCATAACGAATTATCTTAAATGAGAATAGTTTAATTATTTTATTTTTATAAAATACTTTATTCATGTTAATACTCATTTTCAATAATATAAATAGGTCTTCTTTTTGCTTCTTTATAAATCCTACCTATATACTCTCCTAAAATACCTATGCCTATAAGTTGTATTCCTCCTAAAAAAAGTATCATTAATATGGTTGATACATAACCAGGCAAAACGACTCCGTAAACAAGCGTATCTATCAAAATAAAGAGTGCCAAAAAGAAAGAAAGAAAAGCAATAATCATTCCCATATAGAGCCAAATTCTTAAAGGTACTGTACTAAAACTTGTAATGCCTTCCAAGGCAAAGTTCCATAACTTCCATCCATTAAAACTACTCTGTCCTGTTACTCTTTTTTGTTGAGAATATTCCACTGTCACTGTTTTAAATCCTACCCATGCAAAAATACCTTTCATAAAACGTTGATTCTCAGGTAATTGCAAAAGTGCATCTACTACTTTTCTACTCATGAGTCTATAATCACCTATATCTTCAGGTATAGCAATCTCAGACATTTTATTTTGAAAAAGATAAAACCAATGTGTTGCAAATTTTTTAAAAGGACGCTCTCCTGTTCTAGTAATGCGTTTTCCTAAAACCACATGATTTCCTTCTTTCCATTTTTCAACAAAAATATTAATGAGTTCTGGAGGATGTTGCAAATCTGCATCGATAGGAATAACAGCTTCTCCTTTAGCATATTCTATACCTGCTGTCAGTGCAGCTTCTTTACCAAAGTTTCTAGAAAAATTAAGTATTCGTATCTGCTTATAAGTTTCTTTCATTTTAAGCAGTACATTTAACGTGTTATCCGTGCTACCATCATTAACAAATACGATTTCATATGATAGATTCAAATTTTGTAGTATAGGGATTGTTTTTTTTAAGAACAAACCCAAAATATCCTCTTCATTGTAACAAGGCACAATGAGAGAAATCATAACATTTTTCCCTTTTCCCTTCATTTATATTTCCCTTCTAAATATAATTTATCTACTTGAAATAATTTGCTCCCAAATGCTTAACGCTAAACTTTTTGGTAAATCAACATCATCAAAAGTGACTATTTCACCTTCTTTTATCTCTTTTTTTATTGTGGCATTTGCAAGTAATCCTATAGGAACATGAGAAAGATGTTCGTCTATTCTTACCGTTTCCCCTCTTACATCAAAACTTCCTATTGCTTTAATAATACTCTCTCCAACCTTTAAATCTCTTTTGGCAATAGCAGCAACACTAAAACGTGGTGTTTGACTATTGTTTAACAACACACCTCCTCCATGAAGCACACGTTTAATGGTTTTGATAATTTCTAAATGGCAAATATGATAGGTTCTTTCTAGTACATAATAGGGACCATCTCCTAATTTATAATACTTTAATGCATCATGTTGCTCTTGGTCATGTTCTGCCAATATAAATACACCTGCTGGGAGTTTTGAGGAGAGAAGATAATCACTCACTGCACCAGAAATCCCTGCTGCTTTTGCCTCTTGTGCAAGAAGTGTACCTCCCTCAAGCATATCATCATTTTCTAACTTCACCAAACTCTCTTTAATGATATCTGCTCCAAAACCATTGGCAACCAAAGTTTGCTCAATTTGCACTTTTGTACCATCTGTAAACGAAGTAACCATCTCAAGACTTAAGTTTGATCTAGCTCCCCAATACTCCATATCTTCACGACTTGGGTTTTCATTTAAAAAGCCTTTTATATTGGCATAAACAACGGGCTTAAATCCCATATCTATAGCTTCTTCATGCAAAATAGCCAACACGCCTGGCTGATCCCCTTCTGCTTCAGTAATCAAACCTTTATCTACAAAATAAGATCCTGTAGTGACATGGAATTCTGAATTCATTGTCACCACAGGAATATTGGCTTTTAAAATACGATCAATGGTTTCAGTAGCATAAATCGCATCACCACTACACTCCACAATAAGATCTGAAGTTGCAATCAAATCATCTAAAGAGTTTGTTAAAAGTTTATTTTGAAGAAAATCTTTACGTGCATTAATATCTGTGCGTGTTAAGATACCTGCCACTTCATACTCAGGATTTTGCATAAGCTGATTGGCTAAACCTGTAGCAATAAACCCTGAACCAATAATACCTATCTTATGGCGTTTATTTTCTTTATCTACTCTTTGGATACATTTTTCAAGTGAATCTCGCCAATAGGGTATTTCTATCCCATACGCTTCTTTTATTTTCTTTTTGTTTAACACACTATAGTGTGGTCTTTTGGCCAAAGTAGGATACTCGTCTGTATAAATAGGCTGCACTTTACAAGAAAGATGTGCAATTTCAAAAATAGCTTGTGCAAAATCATACCAAGAACAACTTCCTTCATTGCTATAGTGATAAACATGTACACCTTCAGGAAGCTTTTGCTTATGTTGCTGAAGTATAGTCAAAATGGTAGCTGCCAAATCTCTTGCATAGGTTGGTGTGCCTATCTGGTCACATACCACGCTTATCTCATTTTTGCTATGTCCAAGTTTTAACATCGTATGCAAAAAGTTATGTCCAAATTCACTATAAATCCATGAGGTTCTTATAATCAGTGCATGGCGAGGTGCACTCTTTTGAATCGCTTCTTCTCCTGCAAGTTTTGAATAGGCATACACACCTTGTGGGTTTGTTGGCTCATCTTCATTAAATGGAGCATAATGATCACCTCCAAATACATAATCTGTAGAAAGATGCAGTAAAAAAATATTATTTTTAGTGGCAATATCTGCCAAGACTTCTACTGCTTCTTTGTTCACCTTGTTTGCCATAGCCTCTTGCTTCTCAGCTTCATCTACTGCCGTGTATGCCGCACAGTTAATGATGGTATCAATCTTATTCTCTTGAATAAAATTTTCTACACTTTTTTGATGGGTAATATCAAGAATTTTTCTTGTTGTAAAGTAAAAATTTACATCTAACAATTGATATTTTTCATTTTCTATCAATTCACGTAATTCACTTCCTACTTGACCATCTGCACCCGTAATAAGAACATTTTTAATCATACTTTTTTCTCTCTTTTCATATTATTTTTCATGCGTATCTATAAATTTACCAATCGCCTCTGCTGCCAAAATACTCCCCTTGTCATTCAAATGAGATCTATCTGCAAAATATCTATCGTCCAAAGGAAGTTCTTTGTATAGACTAAATACAAACCCACCATTTTTTTGCACAATTTTAGTGGCTTTATCTAAAAACCAATTGAGTTCTGCAGGTACATGAGGATATTTTTTAATCAGTGCTTGTCTATAAGGTTGTTGCACAAAATAAAAGTAAATACCTTCTTCTTGCATCTTTTTACTCATTCTATCTAATGCATTAAAGGCTTCAGGAAGATGACGTGATCCATGCGGATTTTTCCAACGAGATTGAATAATATCTTTACCATAAATATGCAACGGCACACTCCCGGTGTGATCAAATCCTAAGTAAGAAAAATCATTGTTTCTGCCATGCTTATGTGCCCACTCTTTTTGTCTATGTATTAAAAAAGGAAGATCCTTAGAAGCATCAAAAACCACTTTAAATGTTTGCATAGGATTAAGACTGTGTGCCATATATTTTTTTAGTACCTTTGGATGATAGTTTTGAAAGTGTGTCGTATGCTGAAAATCCGAAAACTGCACAGAGTAAATCACACGTTTTAAATGAGGAAAAGCATCTACTAATGCTAAAAGTTGTTCCACTTGTACAGGACTTGCTTCATACACAGAAAGGTTCAATACGTGCGCTACTTCTGAAGAAGCTTTTTCAAGATATGGGCCTTGCACATCATTAAGCCCGATAGAAGAACCTACAACAATGGTATCAATCATTTTGGTGTCAATATGCTCACGAATGAATTTTATTTTTGCATCAAAAGAGATACGACTTGTTACTGGCAAAGGATAATATTTTGAAAAATAGTAAACATAAGATGCCGTAACCATAAGCAAAATAGCAAACATCAAAAAGAGTCGTTTTGTATATACTTTATAATCTAACATACCCTGCCTCTTTTAAAAGTTAAAATAGATAAATTCACTTTTTCTATAGAGTAAAAATACTGCTAAGAAGAAAATGACAGTCAAGCCCATATAAAAGAAATTGGGTTTAAATCTTTTTTTAAGCTCCATAGAATTTGGAAAAAACAATACCAAAATAAATGCCCCCAACATCCAAAGCAAAAGATAGGTTTCATGCTGATAAAGTTTTGAAAAATGTTTCACATGGTCAATCAAAGATAGAGGCATGACAAACGTTCCTGTAAACATATTTTTAAGTACATTTTTTGCCACATGAAAATTTTCGGCATTAAAAAACACCCATGCAATATTGACAAAATTAAACGTAATAAACCATGCCAACACTCTTGGCATATGTATACCTACTTTTTGCCATATGCGTTGGACAATCAATCCCACACCATGTAACATACCCCACATTACAAATGTCCAACCCGCTCCATGCCAAATTCCTCCTAATACAAAAGTAGTAAAAAGATTCAAATAGGTTCTGCTTTCTCCTTTTCTGTTTCCCCCTAAAGGAATATAAAGATAGTCTCTTAAAAAACGAGAAAGCGTAATATGCCATCTACGCCAAAAATCTTGTATACTTGTTGCTTTGTAGGGTGAGAAGAAGTTTTTAGGCAGTTTTATATTAAAAAGTAATGCTGCCCCTATAGCCATATCGGTATAACCCGAAAAATCAAAATAGATATGAAAAGTATAACTCAAAGAGGCTATCCATGCTTCAAGCATATTGAGTTTATCTGCTACTGCAAACCCTTGATTAGCCCAATTTGCAAAGGTATCACCAATCACTACTTTTTTAAATAATCCCATAAAAAACAAAAAAAGTCCCACTGCAATGTGTTGATAATTTTTTACTTTATTTTTAAGTTTAGCAAACTGTGGCATCATCTCTGCATGATGCACAATAGGTCCAGCAATCAGTTGAGGAAAAAATGTCACAAACAAAGCATAATTTAAAAAGTCGTAATCGGAAGTTTCACCTTTATAAGAGTCTACCAAATAGGCAATTTGTTGAAAGGTATAAAAGCTAATTGCCAAAGGCAATGCCAAGTGAAGCAAAGGAACTTCTAATCCTGTGACTCTGTTAAAATTTATAAGGAAAAAATCTGTGTATTTAAAATAACCCAACAGCGCAAGATTTGCACTGACACCAAATCCCAAAAGCATTTTTTTAGAATAACGTCTCTTTTTTTTATGCTGTACTGAAAAGAGTTTTCCTAAAGTAAAATTAAAAAACATAGATACCAATATAAGTGGCAGATAAATAATATTCCAATATGAATAGAAGAACAAAGAAGCAAAAACCAAAAAACCTTTACTGGCTTGTGTAAAATGTTTTTTATTCAAATAAAAATAGATAAAAAAAGTAATCGGTAGAAAAATAAATATAAATTCATAAGAGTTAAATAACAAGGCTTTTCCAAATATTTTTTAGTCAAATTATAGTTTGATAAACTGAATTATGACTTATCTGCATAAAGAAAACAAACAAACTCTTAAGAGAAAAATAGTATGATACACTTAATTTTAAATATAAAAAAGGAAAACTTAAATCTTATGCAAAAGAATATATTAATACATTCTATTTTATGGCTATTTCTAGGAACTTATGCTCTCCATGCTTCTACAACTTTAATTATGCCATTGGGCGATTCTATTACCTATGACAACAACCATCATGATACCGATGTAAAAGCACGTCCAACTGGACTCCGTCATGCTTACCGCAACCATTTATGGTATAAACTAAAAGCAGACAATATGGATGTTAATTTTGTTGGATCCCTATCAGCAGGAAAAGATGTGAGACCTGCTTTTGATCCTGACAATGAAGGACATCCAGGATGGACCAGTTATGAAATTGCCAATCATACCTATGCTTATATGGCAAAATATAAACCCAATATTGTCTTACTTCATATTGGTACCAATGACCGTAGTACTTCTATCAATGGAGTTAACTCTATTTTAACACATATCGACCAATACGAAAAAGATTCTGGACATAAAATACATGTCTATGTTGCTCTTATTATTGATAGAAAATTACATGATCCTATTATTGCTTCTTTTAATAATAAACTCAAAAAATTGGTCGATTC